>NZ_JBSIPA010001026.1:0-282 GCF_053574605.1 Caballeronia sp. M23-90
AAGCTCGCCCAGGTCCTTGTTCTTGTAGCCATAACGGCGACGTCCGCGCGCCAGAAACGCGATGATCGCACTCTTGTAGACGCCGTGGATATCCAGCACGACGTCGTACTTCTCGGCCCTCAATTCGCCGATGGACGCTGCGATTTCCTTGAGGTCGGCCCAGCCGCGAGCCTTCTTGAACTTTCGCAACGGCGCGCACAGGACGCGATCTACGGCGGGATTCCAGCGGATGATATCGGCGAACGCTGCATCAGCGGCCCAGTCGATCTTGGCCGAGGGAAA
>NZ_JBSIPA010001027.1:0-281 GCF_053574605.1 Caballeronia sp. M23-90
GCGCTCACACTGAAGTCCTGGTCCAGGATGTTCGGTGCGACTGGCAGGTTGTGCGTCGAGTTGGTCGTCGCCTTGAACTTGCGCTTTTGCTTGCAGCGAAGGCCGAGCTTCGCCCGCAGACGCTTGATGCGGTGAACACCAATCTGGACACCGTGGTTCGCCAGATCCTTCTGTAGCCGTTCCGGGCCGAAGGTTTGTCGGCTACGCTCGTGAGCTGCACGCACCTGCGCTTCGAGCCGAGACTCCTGCTGCGCGTGCAACGACAGCGGCCGTTTGCGCCA
>NZ_JBSIPA010001028.1:0-280 GCF_053574605.1 Caballeronia sp. M23-90
GTTGAACTGATGTCATCAATGAGAACGAGATGGAACAGATGCGCGGACCGGATGGCTTTACCGAATCTATGTTCACAGTGTTGAAGCTGGATGATTTCGTGCCGAAGGACCATCCGTTGCGTCCGATCCGCACGTGGCTCAATGACGCGCTTGAACGCATGGACGATGTGTTCGCGCGGATGTATGAGGCGGACGTCAAAGGAGGCCGCCCGAGCATCGCGCCGGAGAAGCTGGTGCGCGCTCTTTTGCTGCAGGTGCTGTACTCAATTCGTAGCGAGCG
>NZ_JBSIPA010000120.1:0-15285 GCF_053574605.1 Caballeronia sp. M23-90
TTGGCGTGAACTTCGGCGGCGCGACGTTGCGCCGCCGAAGTTCACGCCAAATGACGCTCGGGCTTGCCCGTGTACTTGTACGCCATTTGCCGCGGCATCGGACCTTTGTTGCGTTCCTTGCGGCCGCGCTGCTCCCACGCGTGCGACAAGATCCCGACGGCCCGCGATAAACAAAACACGCCGCGCGCAAGTTCGGGCGCAAAACCCAGCTCGGCATAAATCACGGCAGTCGCGCCGTCGATGTTCATCGGCACCGGCTTGTTCTTGCGCGCCTTCAACAACGCTTCGATACCCCGCGCCACCAACGCATATTTTCCGCTGATCACGCCTTGTTCGACGCTGGCATCGACTAGCGCGAGCAGCCTGACCGCGCGCGGATCCACGGGATGAAACCTGTGTCCGAAGCCCGGCAGATATTTGCCGCGTTCGCTGATAAACGCATCGACGCCTTGCGCGACGGCATCGTCCAACGTGGCGCCCGCGGTTTCCAAAGCGACGATCGAGTCATACAACTCGACCGCTTGCTGGCCGGCGCCGCCGTGGACGTCGTCGAGTGCATTGATGGCCGAAGCCATCGCGCCGTTAAGCGGCAAACCGCAACTCGTGGCCATGCGCGATATCGCGATCGAAGGGGCGTGCGGCCCGTGATCGACAGACGCGACGAGCGCCGCTTCGAACAGCCTCGCCTGATTCTCATCGGGCAATTCGCCGCGCAGCATCAGCCAGATCATCTGCGGAAAACTGATCGATCCAATCAGTTCCTGGATAGGAAAGCCGCGCACGTTGATCGAACCCGGATGGATATCGATGATCGATGTGCTCCAGTAATCCGCGGCAAGCGTGGCAGCATCAAAATCTTGCGTCATCTTCAGATCACTCCTTCGGCGCGTAGTTGATCGATTTCCGCCGCATCGAAACCGAGCGTGGAAAGATGGTCACGCGTGTTCGCGGACAGCTCGGGCGCGGGCGATGTCGGCGCAGTGTCGGCATCGGCGAAACGAAAACCCGCGCGAGTCACGCGTTGGCGGGTTGCGGCGTCATCGCCATTGAATTCGTGCACGAACTCGCGCGAGACCATATGCGGATGCGCGAGGATTTCCGGCACCGACATCACTCGCCCGGCGGGCACGCCGGCTTCGATGAATTTCGCGTCCCAGTTCACCGCGCTGTCCGACGCCAACGCGGTTTCTATCTCCAGCTTCAACGCCGCCCGATTGATCTTGCGTGCATTGCGCTCGGAGAAACGCGGGTCATCGGCCAGATCCGGGCGGCCGATCAAGCGGCACAAACTCACGAACTGCTTGGTTTCGTTTGCGGCGATATTGAGCAAACCGTCGCCCGTCCTGAACGTGCCCGAAGGCGCGGCCGTGAAGTTCTCGTTGCCCATGGGCGAAGGCGTGACGCCCGCGTTCAGATAATTCGATACAACCCAGCCCATGGTCGAAAGCGTGGCTTCGAGCATCGATACATCGAGCATCCTGCCGCGGCCGTTTGCGCGTGCATCGACCAGCGCGGCACAAATGCCGAACGCGGCGGTGAGTCCGCCAACCGTATCGGACACCGGATAACCCACGCGCAGCGGCGCGCTGTCGGAATCGCCGGTGACGCTCATCACGCCCGAAATGCCTTGAATGATCTGGTCGTAAGCGGGGCGTTTCGATAGTTCGCCATCCTTACCGAATCCGGAGATAGCGCAATAGACAAGTTTCGGATTGATCTCGCTGAGCGCTTCGTAGCCGAGTTCAAGCCGCGTCATCACGCCTGGCCGGAAATTCTCGACCAGCACGTCCGCGGTCTTGACGAGCGAACGAAGAATTTCCTTGCCGCGTGCGTCTTTCAGATTCAGCGTGATCGATTGCTTGCCTGCATTCACCGCAACAAACGATGCCCCCATGTCACGCGCCGATGCTTCTTTATCGGCGCCGAGCCTGCGCGCAAGATCGCCCCCTTCGGGATGCTCGACCTTGATGACCTCGGCGCCAAGCAGCGCGAGTTGATAGGCGCAAAACGGCCCGGCCAGCACATTCGATAAATCCAGCACCCGCACTCCAGCTAACGGAAGCGTCATGTCAAACCCTCTTGTTTAAAGCCGAAAAATCCATGCAACCTGACCGCCAGGCGTCAATGCGAGATCTCGTCCAGATTGCGATTGTTCGTACGCGGTCCAAAGATGCCGATGGCACCCATCACCATGATCATCGACGCGCTGATCAACGCGAACACGCCCGTCACTTCGAAGTGACGCAGCGCGAACGCAATCATGAAACCCGAGAACATGGCGGAAAGACGCGAGATGGAATAAACGAGACCGACGGCGCGCGCCCGCAGCCGCGTCGGAAAAAGCTCGGTTTGATACGCGTGGTAACCGACCGAAAGCAAGGTGCCGCACAACGTGATCAACACGCCGAGAATCATCAGCATGACGGGCGATGTCTGCGTTGCAAACAAGCTGCCGAACACGGCAATACCCAATGCGGACAATACAATCAGCGTCTTGCGTTCGATACGGTCTGCGATTGCCATGCCAATCAGCGGCCCGAACGGATTCGAGATTGCGATAACAAACGAATACAGCAAGCTGTGCGTGATCGTGACGCCTTTCGAGACGAGCAGCGTCGGCACCCAGGACGCAAATCCATAGAAACCGATTGCCTGGAAAAAGTTGAAAACGAGCATGGTGATTGCGCGCTTGCGATACGGCGGCTGCCAGATTTCGCGGAACGCGGCTTTCGTGGTCGCCGGTTCAACGGTCGCAACCGGTTCCGGCAGCGGACGTCCATATTGCGCGGCGACCTTCGTTTCAAGCGCATGGAGCACGTGTTCTGCTTCCGCGGCACGGCCTTGCTGCGCGAGCCAGCGCGGACTTTCCGGCACGCGTTGACGGATCGCCCACACCACGAGCGCACCCAGCGCCCCGATGATCACGACCCACCGCCAGCCATCCAGCCCGAATGGCTTTTGCGGCACGAGCCACCACGCGAAAAATGCGACCGACGGCACCGCCGTGTATTGCACAAGGTGAACGAATGCGAACGCACGCCCGCGCAAGTTTTTGGGCACGAGCTCGCTGACGTAGGTATCGATGGTCACGAGTTCCACGCCCACGCCAATGCCCGCAATCAGACGCCACAGGTTGATTGCGGGTGCAGTGGTCTGGAATGCCATGACGAGAGTTGCGATTGAGTACCAGAGCAACGAGACGGTGAAGATGCTTTTGCGGCCATACTTATCGGCCATACCAGCAAGAAAAAACGTGCCGATAAACAAGCCCGCGAACGATGCCGCCACGAACGCGCCCAACCCCGACACGCCGAAGAACGAAGCGGTCGTTGTCGAATACAAGCCGCTTTTCACGAGAGCCGGGCCTACGTAGGCGGTGAAAAACAGGTCGTAGAATTCGAACCATCCGCCAATGGACAGCAGGAAAACAAGCATCCACACCGAGCGCGTAGCCGGCAAGCGGTCGATGCGCGCATTGATGCCGGGCACGGTTTCCTTCGCGCCGGCGTTTGGTTTGTGCGATCCACGGTTCGCATCGATTGGCAGACTTGCCATTGAACCCTCCTACGGGTGTCTCATCTTTATCGTTCTACCTGAAAGAACGCCGTTCTGTTTACGAGTTATGCGAGGTTAGTGCGTGAGGAGGGCACGCGAAATAAGGGGTTTTACCTAGTCGCCGTGTTTTATGACTTCGCACCCGCAAGTATCCAGGCAATGACCGTATGCAGATCGGCATCGCTGATATTGGGGTTGGGAGGCATCGGTATTTCGCCCCATACACCCGCGCCGCCGTTGCGGACTTTTGTGAACAACTTGTCGGGCGCGGAAGGGTCGTTCTTGTACTTCTTCGCGACTGCCTGATATGCCGGTCCGACGACCTGCGTTTTCACTGCGTGACAGCCAAGGCAGTTGTTCTTTTGCACAATCGATAAAGCCGCTGCTCCGTCCGGCGCCGCGTGGGCCGTGATTGCCGTCGACACGAACGCCGAACACATCACCCCGATCAGCACTTTCTTCATCGTTTAGCCCACCACCTTGTCTGCCGCGCTGTTCGCCACGTGGCTGCGAAAGTCCATCGATGCGTTTGCCCTCAGCCCTTGATATCGAAGACAGGTGACGCGAAGGAATGATGCAAAGTTCGTCGTCTCACCAAGATGCTGCGTGATCTCCTCATGCAATTTGGCGATGAGTTGATTGGTGGTCATGTCGTTATCGGCGGCGAGTTCGGAAAGTGTTTGCCAGAACAGGTTTTCGAGGCGGATGGTGGTTGTCACGCCGCTGATGCGCACCGAGCGGGCGCGGCATTCGTAGAGAATCGGATCGGTTTGCGCGTAGATCCTGCACATGAACGAGCTCCTTGCAAAAAGCCACGAAGGCGGAGCCGCCGGATGGCGGCTCCGTTCCGGCATCTAGATACTCCGGCGTTTCATCTGGTCCGCGATGTAATCCGATTGCCGGATCGCCAGCGACACAATTGTGAGCGTCGGGTTTTCGGCGGCGCTGGTCGTGAACTGGCTGCCATCGGAGATAAAGAGGTTGGGGATATCGAAGGTCTGGCCGTGTTTGTTGCAGACGCCATCGCTTGATTTCGCGCTCATCCTGCACGTGCCGAGATTGTGCGTGGACGGGTAGGGCGGTGTACGCAACGTCTTCACCGCGCCCGCTGCCGCGTAGATCGCCTCGCCTTGCTTGAACGCGTGATCGCGCATGGCGATATCGTTTGGATGGTCGTCGTAGTGAACGTTCGCGACCGGCAAGCCGACTTGATCCTTCACGTCGTGATTCAGCGTGATGCGGTTCGTCTCACGCGGCATGTCTTCACCCACTATCCACATGCCTGCGGTATTTGCGTAGTTATCCATATAGTAAGTGAAGTCCGATCCCCACGCGCCCGGGTCGAAGAAGGCCGCCGCAAAAGGAAGCCCGAGCGAGATGGTTTCCATCTCGTAGCCGCCCGCGAAGCCGCGCTTCGGATTGAACTCGGCTTCATCCGTGATGATGCCGGCCATCACCGTTCCCCGATAAAAATGCACGGGCTCCTTGAACACGCCGTACACGGAACCGGTGGTGTGACGCATATAGTTGCGCCCGACCTGGCCCGAGCTGTTCGCGAGTCCGTCAGGATTCTTCGATGATTCCGATAACAACAAGAGGCGCGGTGTTTCTATCGAATTGCCTGCGACGCACACCACACGTGCGCGCTGACGTTGCTGTTTGCCGTCCGCATCCATATAGATCACGCTGCTTGCCTTGCCGGCCGCATTCGTTTCGATGCGCATGACGTGCGACTCGGGACGCACTTCGAGCCGGCCGGTCGCTTCACCGGCGGGAATCTCGGTGTAAAGCGTCGACCATTTCGCGCCTGACTTGCAGCCCTGGAAACAAAATCCCAGTTGCATGCATTGACCGCGCCCTGCTCGCGGACGGCTGTTGATTGCCATGTGGCCGGTATTGCAGTTCTTGTAGCCGACCTTGGTCGCGCCGTCGTACATGATCTTGAAGTTGTTGTTGCCCGGCAGACCCGGAATGCCGTTCGTGCGCGTCACGCCCATCTTGTTCTCGGCGCGCGCATAGTACGGTTGAAGATCGGAAAGCGTAATGGGCCAGTCGAGCAGATTCGCTTGATCGATGGAACCATAGGTCGTGCGCGCCTTGAACTCGTGCTCGTGAAAACGCAGCGATGCACCCGCCCAATGCGTCGTCGTGCCGCCGACCGTCTTGCAGATCCACGCCGGCAATTCGGGGAAATCTTTTGCGACGCGCCAGTTACCGGACGTCGTGCGTTTATCGGTCCACGCGAGTTGCCCGAAGGACTTCCATTCGTCGTTGATGAATGTGGCCGATGACTGCCGTTTGCCTGCTTCCAGCACCACCACTTTCACGCCTTTCTGACACAACTCGTTCGCAAGCGTCCCGCCGCCCGCGCCCGAACCGACGATCACGACGACCGAGTCGTCGTTGTAGTCGAACTTAGCCATGCTTGCCTCCTCGGCAGATTTTCGCGTTCAGGTTCGGATTCAGGCGACCGGCGGACTCGCGGCCGCAGGCGGGTTCGGCAACCATGTCAGGTCGTTGAATCCGCGGCCGACGTAACCGCCCTTGCTGAACGCCTCGCCTTCATAGCCGAAGTGCGCAAACGACATGTCGTTGTTGTAGAGCGAAGTGACGCATTGCGCGCGCACGAGCAGCACGAACGGATCGGTCTGGTTCGCTTCGACGATAGCCGTACGTTGTGCATCGGAGAGCGCGGTGTTGCCGGCCCATTTTCCTTGCGATGCATCGTTCAGTTTCGCCACGCCGTTCTTGATCACGTCCATCGTTTTCTGATCGGTGGCTTTTGCGTCGACATCTTTTGCCGCGAGCGCGTAGACCGCGTCGGGCAGCGTCTTGTGCGGATAGAGCGTGCGCGCGAGCGTCATGATGGCGTCGGCCTGAGCCTGGTCGATATGCGTCAGCTCGACCGCCCACGCGCGGCTCGGCGCAAGCAACGCGATGGGCGTGCCGGCGACCAGTACCCCGGACAGCATCACCGAACCTTTGAGGAAGTGCCTGCGGCTGACACGCGCAGACGGTGCAGCGGCTGCGAAACCGTGCAGGCTTTCGGCAGCGATGACGGCAATGGGGATTGCCTTGGGCATGATTGTCTCCTTTTATAGTTTGACCGGCAGTCGCTTCAGTTCATACGTAGTGACCCTCCCTCGATAGCACTTCGATCTTGAAGCCGTCGGGATCGGTGATGAAGAAAAAGCGCGCGGCAATCGCGCCGTCGTGCGTGAGCGATTTGAGATCGCCCGGCTGCATGCCCTGGTTTGACAACCGGTCGCGAAACGCCTCGATGTCATCGACCGCAAACGCCACGTGACCATAGCCCGTGCCGTGCGTATAGGGCGTTGTCGTTCCTTTGTTCAATGTGAGTTCGATCTCGGCGCCGCTGTCCGGGTCGCGCAAATAGACGAGCGTGAAAGTATCGAAATCGAGGCGATGCGACTCGCGCATGCCGAACGCGTCTTGATAGAACGCGATAGAACGATCCAGCGCTTCAACGCGGATCATCAGATGGAGATATTTGGTCATGCGCGCCTCGTGTCATAGCGTCGCTTCAGTATGCAACGTTGACACAAAAGCGGGTAATAGCGGGTTATTACGCTGCTGGAACGGGCCTGTGTTTTCCCTTATGGAACGTGTTCGCTCGGGTGAAACACCTAGTACGTATCGCTGCGCATCAAGAAGATCGGCAGCGATATGCAGGGACCAACAATCAATAAGCGCCCATGTAGTCGCGCTTGCCGATCTCGACGCCGTTATGACGCAGGATTGCGTACGCGGTCGTCACGTGAAAGAAGAATTGCGGCAAGCCGTAGTGCTGCAAGTACGCGCTGCCGGCAAGCTTCTTTTCTTTAGGTGTACCCGGACGCAGCACGATTTCCTTGTTTTCGCTGCCTTCGAATTGCGCGGCATCGAAGGAAGCAATGTGAGCCAGCGCCTTCGCGATCAGCGCCTGCAAATCGGCAAACGTCACTTCGGTGTCGGGCCATGACGGTACTTCCGCGCCGGCGAGGCGCGAACTCACGCCTTTAGAAAAATCCACCGTGATCTGTACCTGGCGCACGAGCGGGAACATGTCAGGGAACAGGCGCGCCTGCAACAGCGCATTCGGTTCAATGTTCTTTTCGGTTGCGTGCACTTCAGCTTTCCGGAGCACCTCGGACAAAGCCGTCAGCATTTGCTTGAAGACCGGGACGGATGCGTTGTAGATGGAAATGGTCATGATCACTTTTACGTAGATGTGGGTGGGTCCGCTATAGCGCCGGATGCCGCGCCAGATTATACGGTCGCGCGAAGAAGGCGCGGAGTCGGTCGGGCCAATAGGTACCGGGAAAACCCGAGGTCACATGAACACATCAAACAGCGTTATGCTGCGCTTGTTCTTGATATACCATATTGAATATATTTAAATAACGATGCTGCGCCGAATACCGACAGGGAGACACCCACCTCAATGGCTGATACGTATGTTGGACTCCGCCCGACGCCGCTGACACTCGCGCTCGTGCCGATCAGCGCATCGGCCTCGCTGCGCGACCAGGCGTACGCACGACTGAAGCAGGCTATCGCCGATGCAGATATTTATCGATCGCGTGAAGAGATCCGGCTCGATGAGAAAGAACTGACCGAAGCGCTGGGCGTAAGCCGCACGCCAGTTCGCGAAGCGATGACGCTGCTCGAGCAGGAAGGTTTTCTGCGCACGGTGCCAAGACGCGGCATTTATATACAGCGCAAGACCAAGCGCGAAATCGTCGACATGATCTATATGTGGGCCGCGCTTGAAAGCATGGCAGCACGCCTCGCCACGCTGCATGCGTCGGAGGAGGACATTGCAGGACTGCGCCGCATGTTCGACGATTTCCGCGATGCCACGCCGGCCGACCATATAGAAGAGTATTCGGAAGCGAATCTTGCGTTCCATCAGGCGATCCTGGATTTGTCGCAATCGCAGGTGATCCTCGACACCATGAAGAACCTCTTCGTCCATGTTCGCGCCATCCGGCGGATGACGATCGCGCAGAGCGACCGGGCGTCGCGATCGATCGTGGATCATATGCATATCATTGAAGCGCTGGAGCAGCGCGATACCGAGCGCGTCGAGCGCCTCGTCCGCCAGCATTCGGTGGAGCTTGCGCTGTTCGTCGAGACGAACTGCGATTTTCTCGATTGAATCGCGCGTTCCACAGTTCTTCCGAACGTACGCCGCACCATTTGCTTAGTCATCCGTAAGGTCTTGCGCAACCGTTTGCGCAGGTTGCGTTGGTCTGCGAAGCGCACTCATAAATGGCGAGTCGTTCGGCCTTCAAGAACGTGAATTTTCGGTGTCTCGCAAAATCGCATGTCCGGTCAACTTGGTGCGATGCACACACCCATTTTCCGAAAGCCGCGTCGAACATGGCTCATCTGATTTGCCGCACCGCAACAATCAAGCATCGAAACAAAAAGACGCTTGACTAATACTGTGTGTGGAATATTGTATATCACGAACTACACAAACACCCCGCCAAAGGAGGAGACGTCATGGCCGAAGTAGTAAGTAACCCGCAGAGCGCCACTGCAAGCGACACGCAAGTAGAAAAGAAGGCGGAAACGACGGATGGTTTCCATCTGGTCATCGATGCACTCAAGCTGAACGACATTCACACCATTTTCGGTCTGGTGGGTATTCCCATCACCGACCTCGCGCGCCTCGCGCAAGCCGAAGGTATGCGCTTCATCGGCTTCCGTCACGAGCAGCATGCGGGCAACGCGGCCGCTATCGCCGGCTATATGACGAAGAAGCCGGGCATCTGCCTGACGGTTTCCGCGCCAGGTTTCCTGAACGGCCTGACTGCACTCGCCAACGCGACCACGAACTGCTTCCCGATGATCCTGATCAGCGGCTCGAGCGAACGCGAGATCGTTGACTTGCAGCAGGGCGACTACGAGGAAATGGATCAGTTGAACGCAGCGAAGCCTTACGCAAAGGCCGCGTATCGTGTGCTGCACGCAGAAGATATCGGCGTGGGCATTGCACGTGCGATTCGCGCGGCCGTGTCTGGCCGTCCTGGCGGCGTCTATCTGGACTTGCCGGCCAAGCTGCTCGCGCAAACCATAGACGCTGTGAAGGCGCAGCAATCGCTGATCAAGGTTGTCGATGCCGCCCCGAGCCAGATTCCCGCCCCGGACTCCGTGAAGCGCGCAATCGATGTACTGAAGGGCGCGAAGCGTCCGCTGATCCTGCTCGGCAAGGGCGCGGCGTACGCGCAGGCCGATGCGGAAATCCGCGCATTCGTCGAAAAGAGCGGCATTCCGTATTTGCCGATGTCCATGGCAAAGGGTCTTCTGCCCGATACCCACGAGCAATCCGCGTCTGCTGCCCGTTCGTTCGTGCTGCAGGAAGCCGATGTCGTGGTACTGATCGGCGCGCGGCTGAACTGGCTGCTGTCGCACGGCAAGGGCAAGACGTGGGGCGCGGTACCGAAGAAGTTCATCCAGATCGACATCTCGCCGACGGAAATCGACAGCAACGTCGCGATCGCGGCGCCCGTCATTGGTGACATCGGTTCGTGCGTGTCCGCGCTGCTGAACGAAATTGAGTCGGGCGGCTTTGCGAAGCCGAGCGTCGAATGGACCGGCGCGATCACCGAACGCAAGAGCAAGAACCTCGCGAAGATGGCCGCGACGCTCGACCAGAACCCGTCGCCGATGAACTTCCACAGCGCCCTGCGCGCCATCCGCGATGTGTTGAAGACGCGCCCGGACATCAACGTGGTGAACGAAGGCGCGAACACGCTGGACTATGCGCGCAGCATCATCGACATGTATGAGCCGCGCAAACGCTTCGACTCCGGCACGTGGGGAATCATGGGCATCGGCATGGGATTCGCGATCGGTGCGGCCGTGACGAGCGGCAAGCCGGTGGTTGCAATCGAAGGCGACAGTGCGTTCGGCTTCAGCGGCATGGAACTCGAAACGATCTGCCGATACGACCTGCCGGTGGTCACCATCGTGTTCAACAACAACGGCGTGTATCGCGGCACGGACGTGAACCCGACCGGTGGCAAGGACGTTGCGCCGACCGTGTTCGTGAAGGGCGCACGCTACGACAAGATGATCGAGGCATTCGGTGGCGTGGGTTTCAATGCCACCACGCCGGAAGAACTGACGAAGGCGCTGCAGGAAGGCATCGCGTCTGGCAAGCCGACGCTGATCAACGCTGTGATCGATGAAGCCGCGGGCACCGAAAGCGGCCGTCTGACGAACCTCAACCCGCAAAGCGCGGCGATGAAAAAGTAAAGCGAAGCTAAAGGAGACATGACATGAGCAAACCACTCGAAGGCATCAAGATCATCGACTTCACACACGTCCAGGCAGGCCCTGCGTGCACGCAGTTACTGGCATGGTTCGGTGCGGACGTTATCAAGGTCGAGCGCCCCGGTTCCGGCGATGTAACCCGCAACCAGTTGCGTGATATTCCAGACGCCGATGCGCTGTACTTCACCATGCTGAACAGCAACAAGAAGTCGCTGACGCTCGACACCAAGAAGCCTGAAGGCAAGGAAGTGCTGGAGAAGCTGATCCGCGAATCCGATGTTCTGGTCGAGAACTTCGGCCCGGGCGCGCTGGACCGGATGGGGTTTTCGTGGGAACGGCTGAACGAACTGAACCCGAAGATGATCGTGGCGTCGGTCAAGGGCTTCAGCGATGGCCATCATTACGATGACCTGAAGGTCTACGAAAACGTCGCGCAATGCGCGGGCGGTGCGGCATCGACGACGGGCTTCTGGGACGGTCCTCCGACCATCAGCGCAGCCGCGCTCGGCGACAGCAACACGGGCATGCACCTGGCCATCGGCATTCTGACGGCATTGATCGGCCGCGATAAGACCGGCAAGGGCCAGAAGGTGGCGGTATCGATGCAGGACAGCGTGCTGAATCTGTGCCGCGTGAAGCTGCGCGATCAGCAGCGCCTCGACCGCCTGGGCTATCTGGAAGAGTATCCGCAATACCCGCACGGTGAATTCAGCGATGTCGTGCCGCGCGGCGGCAATGCCGGCGGTGGCGGTCAGCCGGGCTGGGTGCTCAAGTGCAAGGGCTGGGAAACGGACCCGAACTCGTACATCTACTTTACGATCCAGGGCCACGCGTGGGCGCCGATCTGCAAGGCGATCGGCAAGCCGGAATGGATCGACGATCCGAAGTACAACACCGCGCAAGCACGCCAGCCGCACATCTTTGATATCTTCGCGACCATCGAAACCTGGCTCGCCGACAAGACCAAGTTCGAAGCCGTCGATATCCTGCGCAAGTTCGACATTCCTTGCGCACCGGTCCTGACCATGAAGGAACTCGCCAACGATCCGTCGCTGCGTGCAAGCGGCACGATCGTGGAAGTGCCGCACAGCGTTCGCGGTTCGTATCTCACGGTCGGCAGCCCGATCAAGTTCTCGGACCTGAAGCCGGAAGTGACGGCATCGCCGCTGTTGGGCGAGCATACGGAAGAAGTCTTGGTGAGCCTCGGTTATAGCCCGCAGGAAATCTTCAACCTGAAGGAAATCCAGGCGGTCTGATCGTCTGGACCTGTCGTAAAAGCCGGTCGAAGCACCGGGGTCTCATTCTTCGAGACCCCGCTCAATGCGGCGCCACAAAGCGGGCGCCGCGTTGAACTGAATCATTGCCCTTCCAGAACCGGCGGAATCCTGACTGATTACAAATCGGTCTACCGCCGCAGCCATCGACACCCTCACGGAAGTTTTGCGCGCCAATGTGCCGATGGCGCCCGTTCGTCTTTTCATCGTGAAGCGCTATCAGGAGGTTCCAAATGCACGTCGAAGTCCTTGGGCAATACAGACTCGAACTGTCCGCCATGCAATTGATCCACAACGGCGGCTGGGCGGCCTACCTCGCCATTCGCACCGTCGATGAGAACCAGCAGTCGCAATCAGGCTTGCTGCCCTATCAGCACGTGGTCGACGAAGCCGTGTTCGAGAGCGAAGCAGCGGCAATCGCGGGTGCACGTCGTGCGGCGATGGCAATGTTGAGCACCGCGGCAACCCGATAAAGCGTGCGTTTAATGATTGGTAATCCTGAATGACCAAACTGGATTATCGGAATCAATTGGCCGACTCAGCAGACGCATAAAACAAAAGCGTTCGACCGCACGAAATTAGTCATAAAAGCGGTTGCAGAAATACGATGTTCAAAATACGATATATCAGAAGAGGCAAGCCAAGGCAGTTCACCCGGCGTGCGGACCTTCGCTGATCCGTGAGCGATCCGCGGTACGAGCCGGCAAAGTCCGGCAGCCAGCCACGCGCCACGCCAAGCAGACAAGATCAATTTAGGGAGACGCAAAATGGGCAAGGCATTGGAGGGCGTGAAGATCCTCGACTTCACGCATGTGCAGTCGGGGCCGACCTGCACGCAGTTGCTGGCGTGGTTCGGCGCGGACGTGATCAAGGTGGAGCGGGCGGGTGTAGGCGATGTCACGCGTGACCAGCTCCGCGATATCCCTGAGGCGGACAGCCTGTACTTCACGATGCTGAACCACAACAAGCGATCGGTCACGATCGATACAAAAAATCCCGAAGGCAAGCAGGTTCTCGAAGAGCTGATCCAGGTCTGCGACGTGATGGTCGAGAATTTCGCTCCCGGCGCGCTGGACCGGATGGGCTTCACATGGGAACGCGTCCAGGAACTGAACCCGCGGATGATCGTGGCGTCGGTGAAAGGTTTTGGTCCCGGTCCGTATGAGGACTGCAAGGTCTACGAGAACGTGGCGCAATGCGTGGGCGGGGCCGCGTCGACGACAGGTTTCGACGATGGTCCGCCCGTTGTGACCGGTGCGCAAATTGGCGACTCGGGAACGGGCCTGCATCTCGCACTCGGCATTGTGACAGCGCTTTTTCAACGACACACAACGGGTCGCGGGCAGTACGTTCTCTCCGCGATGCAGGACAGCGTGCTCAACCTGTGCCGCGTGAAGCTGCGCGATCAGCAACGCCTGGAACGCACAGGCGTGATGAAGGAATATCCGCAGTATCCCAATGGCGAGTTCGGTGAAGCCGTGCCACGCGCAGGCAACGCATCCGGCGGTGGTCAGCCCGGCTGGATCCTGAAATGCAAGGGATGGGAAACGGACCCGAACGCGTACATCTATTTCATTACGCAAGCGCCCGTGTGGGCGAAGATCTGCAACGTGATCGGCAAGGAAGAATGGGCCACCGATCCGAACTACGCCACCGCCGCCGCGCGACTGCCGCATCTGAAGGACATCTTCGCCGAGATCGAACGCTGGACCATGACCAAGACCAAATTCCAGGCCATGGACATTCTGAACAAATACGACATTCCGTGCGGCCCGATTTTATCGATGAAAGAAATCGCGGAAGAGCCGTCGTTGCGCGAAACCGGAACCATTGTCGAAGTCGATCATCCAGTGCGCGGCAAATACCTGACCGTCGGGAATCCTATCAAATTGTCGGATAGCCCCACCGAAGTCACGCGCTCGCCCTTGCTCGGCGAACACACCGACGAAGTGATGGCCGAACTCGGCTATCAGCCGGAACAGATTGCGCATTTGCGAGCGGTCGGCGCCATTTAAAACGCCGGCTTGCAATAAAAGATGATGCGACGCGGCTGAAATGCAGCCGGCGTCAGCGCACCCCATAAAAACTTGCAGGAGACAAACGATGAAAACGTGGATACGGTTTCGGAACGCGCATGGCCAGACGGGATTCGGCGTTCTGGAAAACCATCGCATCACGCAATACGACGGCGAGATGTTCGGGGTTTCGACTCCCGGCGCCAATTTGCTGAGCCTTGAAGACGTCACGCTGCTGAGCCCGTGCGTACCGACAAAAGTGGTCGCGCTCTGGAACAACTTTCACGCGTTGTCGGAGAAACTGGGGAAGGCCGCGCCTTCCCATCCGCTGTTTCTCATCAAGCCGCCGACTTCCGTGATCGGCCACGGCGAACCCATCCGGCGACCGAAGGCTTACAGCGGCAAGATCGCATACGAAGGCGAACTGGCAATCGTGATCGGCAAGCGCTGCAGCAATGTGTCGGCGGAAGAAGCCGATGACCATATCTTCGGCTATAGCTGCATCAACGACGTCACCGCCGCCGAACTCCTCAACGAAGATCCCAACTTCGCGCAATGGTGCAGATCGAAGGGCTTCGATACCTTCAGTTGCATCGGCCCCGCGATCCAGCGCGATTTCGACTGGCGCAATGCGCATGTCGTCACGCGTCTCGATGGCGTCGAGCGCCAGAACTATCCGCTCTCCGACATGATCTATTCGCCCGCGCAGCAAGTGAGCCTGATCTCGCAAGACATGACCCTCGAACCCGGCGATGTGATCGCGTGCGGCACGTCCATTGGCGTCGGATCGATCAAGGATGGCGCGACGGTGGAAGTGTCTATTGGCGGGATCGGGGTGTTGTCGAACGTTTTAGCGGGCGGAGCCTGACATGGCCATGACCATTGCTGTACCGCGCGAAATCCGCGCGGGCGAGCGCCGCGTTGCCGCGACACCCGAAACCGTCGGCCAGTTGTTGAAACTCGGCTTCGCGGTGAATGTGGAATCGCAGGCGGGCCTCGCCGCATCATTCGATGACGACGCCTACCGTAAAGCGCTGGGAAGCCGGTTTTTCGATGCCTACGTCGAATATCGCATTGACTTCGTCCCGCCATACGTCGAACCGCTGGTCCTCGGAATAGGCGTCTGTCGAGAAATGGAAGAGATAAGGATTCAA
>NZ_JBSIPA010001029.1:0-278 GCF_053574605.1 Caballeronia sp. M23-90
TTAGCCGCTACGTGGTCGGCTGGATGATCGCTCCCCGGGAGACTGCTGAACTGGCCGAAATGCTGATTGCCGATACCGTCGCCGGACAAAACATCGAACCGGGTTGCCTCACACTGCACGCCGATCGCGGCACTAGCATGCGCTCGAAGACCGTCGCTGCCTTGCTCGTCGATCTGGAAGTGATCAAGACTCATAGTCGGCCTTATGTTTCCAATGACAACCCGTTCTCCGAATCGCACTTCAAGACGTTTAAATATCGTCCTGACTTCCCGGATCGC
>NZ_JBSIPA010001030.1:0-277 GCF_053574605.1 Caballeronia sp. M23-90
ATCTGGTTCCACGTCCACGTCGGGAAGTTCTCGACGGTTCCGCCCGACACCGTCCCGTGAACATAGTCGATCGCGCACAGGCTTCGCATGCTCCAGAAGCAGGTGGTCTCGCCGGATACCGCATTGGTTTGACCTTCGCGCTGCCACGAGTTGATGTTGAAGCTGGTCGTGGTGTCCATCCAGTTCGACAGGAACGCGTTCACGACCGCCTGCTCCGTCGCGGGACTCGTGCCTTTCCAGACGCCGGTCTGCCCGCCGTTCCAGACGTCCAGCGGAC
>NZ_JBSIPA010001031.1:0-277 GCF_053574605.1 Caballeronia sp. M23-90
ATCTGGTTCCACGTCCACGTCGGGAAGTTCTCGACGGTTCCGCCCGACACCGTCCCGTGAACATAGTCGATCGCGCACAGGCTTCGCATGCTCCAGAAGCAGGTGGTCTCGCCGGATACCGCATTGGCCTGACCTTCACGCTGCCACGAATTGATGTTGAAGCTGGTCGTGGTGTCCATCCAGTTCGACAGGAACGCGTTCACGACCGCCTGCTCCGTCGCGGGACTCGTGCCTTTCCAGACGCCGGTCTGCCCGCCGTTCCAGACGTCCAGCGGAC
>NZ_JBSIPA010000121.1:0-15246 GCF_053574605.1 Caballeronia sp. M23-90
TGAAACGACTCCACGCCAATGATAGTGCGGATACCCGTGTGAAAGTAGGTAATCGTCAGGCTCCTCATCCTCTGCATCTCATCGCAGTCGCTAAAACCCCACCCCAGCAAGGTGGGGTTTTTGCGTTAACAGCGCGGAATTGAAGGGTTTCGCAACTCATACAAGCGCGCAAGGGTGCGCGGAATACCCTTGTCAGTTCCGTGCAACTGTCGCTAATGGCCAGTTGTTTAAAACGGCCTGAATTCCAGCCTCAAATGGCGTCCTTCGACCGAGATTCATCGATTCCAGTGCGGCCGATGCGAGATGGCAATTCTTCGGGCGAGGTGTTGCGTCGGCCGGCGTGTACTGGGGAAGAATCCTGGCGTCGATCCGCAACACCCGAGCAATGCTCGTTGCAATATCAAACTTCGTCATTGGCTCATTGCCAGACCAGTGCATCACGCCATTGACGGGCGTGCCGGACTCGCAGCGCTCCAGTAATTGCCGCACCACGACCGCCACGTCCGGCGTAAAGGTCGGATAACGCGTTGCCCAAGCGTCCATGAGTGCTGGAGCATTATCGCCGGCTGACTTCGCAACCGCAGGCGCCAGGCTGGTCACGGCCGATTCGCCCCAGTCAGTCACCGGCCCGTAAAGCAGCGGCAGACGCAAGACACAGGAATGCTCAGTCGTTTGCATCAACGCACGCTCACCCTCGAGCTTGCTTCGGCCGTAGGCGTTTAGCGGATTCGGTGCATCGTCCGGATGATAGGGCGGTTGAGTGCCATCGAATACATAGTCGGTGGAAATCGACAGTACCCATGCCCCGATTTCGCCAGCGACCGTCCCGATGAAGCGCAACGCATCCACATTCAATGCCCTTGCGAGCGAGGGATCGTTTTCGCATATATCGGGGCGGCGTTCTGCGGCAGCTACCACGATGGCATCCGGCCTCTGCTCAAGGATGAACCGGCGCGTAGCGTCTTCGTCTCGGATATCGAGCATGAAAGTGGTCGCGTCGCCATGCCGAAATGCCGTTCGAGCAACCTGCCAGTGCCTCTCAACGACGAGTTCGTTTGCAACAGCGCGCCCAAGTAGTCCGGATGCGCCAATCAACGCGACCTTGAAGTTCGAGCCTCCCATTGTCATGCGGCTTTTGCCGACAAAACCGTGTAGCCCGCTTCATCGATGGCTTCTTTAAGCGCATCGATGGTTTCGGTCGACGTCACCACAACTTTTCCGTGTTCGAGATCGACCTGGACCTTGGCGGTTGCATCGACTTCTTGGATCGAGCGTGTTACCGCCGCGATGCAGTGCTGACAACTCATGCCTTCCACTTGAAATTCGGTCATGACTAATCCCTTGTTGAGTTTGCAAGAACGAGCCATGCTATACCCTCCCACGGTTGGAAGGTGTACAGTTGGATAAAATTTTGGGGATCGGCGATGAACATCGGTGAAGCAGCGCGTGCATCGGGGGTAACGGCGAAGATGATCCGCTACTACGAAAGCGTCGGGCTTTTGCCGCCAGTGGGGCGAACGACGTCCGGCTATCGCGTCTATGGGACGCATGAGGTTCACGCGCTGCAGTTTGTGCGGCAGGCGCGGCGGCTGGGTTTCCTTGTCGAGGACATTCGAAAGCTTTTGGCACTATGGCAGGACCGTAAGCGCGCCAGCGCGGAGGTCAAGGCTATTGCGCTTGAGCATGTCGCGGAGCTGGATCGGCGGATTGCGGAGCTCACCGATATGCGCGATACGCTCGCGCACCTCGCTGTCAATTGCCACGGCGACGACCGGCCAGACTGTCCGATTCTCGAGCGACTTGCAGGTTGACCGGGTTGGTGCAATTCATACTTCATGGCTCGTCGAAAAGAACCAGAATGGTGCATGTTTCCGCGAACGACCTGCGCTCGTCCAAAAAAACTAGACGAATCAGTGACTTGTCCGGTCGTAGTGCATGCACCATTCCAAAACAGAATGCACACAATTCAGGCATTTCACTAACGCTCGCGTCAAGGTTCATCTATAATCATGGTTAACCCTTTCGAGGGATATCCCTGACCCGAACCGCCGGGGATTCATTTGAGATCCTTGGAGAAAAAATCATGTTTGCATTCTTGCTCGAAAAAGTCAGCGTCTGGTTTGAAACCGCCGAACGCAATCGTCGCGAAGAGTATCTGGCTCAATCGTCGGATATCGTTCAGCTCGAAAAGCGTATCCGTTCGCTGGAAACTGAAGGCTACTCGCTGTAAATTTCAGCCGACAGATTGGTTGAAAATTTAAAAAGCCCCGCGTGCGGGGCTTTGTCGTTTCTGGGCACTGCGATTATTTGTTCTGCGGGTGGGCGGCCAGCCATTGCTTCATGAACGCGACCTCTTTGTCTTGTGAAGCGATAATTTCCTTCGCCAATGCCCGCAACTTCGGATCTTTCCCGTATTTCAGCTCGACTTTGGCCATTGCTACCGCTCCCTCGTGATGCGGAATCATGTGCGTAACGAAGTCATGGTCGGCGTTGCCGGTGTACTCGATGCCGGACATGCCCGACATCATCGAATGGTCGGCCGCCTGGAACGCTTTGGTAGCGTCATCGGCCGGGTTGCCTTTCATTGCCGACATGTCCATGCCTGACATCGAGTCAGCGGGTGTTGATGCTTGTGCAAACGCAACCGGCATCGATATGACAACGCACGCGGCAAATGCAGCGACGCCACCGAAGTTTTTGAGAATCGTCATTAAATCTCCTTAAGTTTCGACTTCGAGAAAGCTAGCCTAAGCCTTACCATCGCGGTAAGGTAAAGCGCTTTCGTATGATATGAACGTTTCAATCGAGACCAGTAGCAATCGGAAATTTGATGCGGGGGCGCCATGAGTTTTAAAGCGAAGTTGATGGGATATCGGGCGCCGCTTTGCGCAGCGTTGATTTGCAGCGCGATGATAGCGGACTCGTTTGCGCAGGCTGGAGGACGGCCACTCATTCTTGACACGCAAACCGGTATTCAGAGCGGTGCCGGCGGAACCGTCTTGCAAACTGGGCCGCTGAACGGACAGGGCATGGTTCCCGCTCGCCCGTTGGCGACGCTGCCTGAAGTGTCGGCGCAGCAGGGGCAGCAGCCGATTGTGGTTTCGCCTTATATAGAAGTGCAGCCAGGCGGATACAGCGGCCCGCAAGGCTATGCCATTTCGCCCGGCAATCAGTCCCGGTCGGGTTCAGCGGGGATCCATGGGTTGCGTTCTTCAGCGGGGTATTCCGGGGGGCTGCAAGGCATGCCCGCGAGCGTTCAACCCCATGCGCAGCCGCCGCGGTCCCAGCCATCGCGCGCCCAACCGCAGACCGCTCAACAACCGCAGACCGCTCAACAACCGCGGTCTCAGTCGCCTGCGCAGCCCACGACTTCGACCGCCCCGACATCGGTCGGAACTGACCCCGCGACAATATCCAGAACCGGCGGGTCCAAGCCTAGAACCCCACCGCGTTCCTCTGATCCGCACACGGCGACGGGCACCGTCACGTCCCTGCAATAACGGCCGAGGTGCTTCTCAACCGCCTCGATGCTCCAGCTTGAAGGAAGCCTTGCTGTCCTGGCCGAGTGTCTCGACGAGGTACGGGAGCGCCTCTTTCAGCTCTCCGGCAAGCGTGTAGGGCGGATTCACGACAAACATGCCGCTGCCAAACAAGCCGAAACCGTCAACCGGCGGCTTGCTCACGGTCAAAGAAACATGCAGCCAGTTCTTTGGTTGAACACGCTTTAGCTGATCGGCGAAGCGTTGCGACTCCAGCCGGGTCACTTGCGGATACCAAACCGCATAAGTTCCGTTCGCGAACCGTTTCAAGCTTTCCTCGAGGCAATTCAACGTGCGCGCGTAGTCGCGCTTGTCCTCGTACGACGGGTCGATCAGCACCAGCGCGCGCCGGGGTGGTGGCGGCAAGAGCTTGATAATGCCCTCGAAACCATCGCCTTCGAAAAGCATGGCGCGGCGGCCGGCATCACGGAAATTGTGGCGCAGCACATCAATCTCAGTGGAATGGAGTTCGAACAAGCGCATCCGGTCCTGCTCGCGCATGGTCCGATACGCCAGATAGGGCGAACCGGGATAAAACTGCAGCGTACCGTCTGCGTTGAGCGCTTTGACTTCCTTGACGTAATCCTTGAGCAAACCGGGCAGGTCGCGTTTGCCCCAAAGCTTGGCTATACCGGTTTCGTATTCTCCCGTTTTGGTGGCGTATCCATCAGCGAGCGAATACACGCCGGCGCCTGCGTGTGTATCGATGTACCAGAACGCCTTGTCCTTCTGGCCAAGGTATTGAAGCAATTGCACGACGATCGCGTGTTTCAGCACGTCTGCGTGATTGCCTGCGTGAAAGGCGTGTCGATAACTAAGCATGGCAATGATTGAGCGGAGACGAGAAACGGGAAGGAGCGGGGCTGAGCCGGCCAGATGAATACTAGTCGCCGAGGCGTGGACGTATATACCTCGGCGGGGTCGTCATTGTAGCCGACGCGCAGCACGCGCCCCGGCGTGACTCAGACGAACGCGTCGCCGACGATTTCCTCTATGCGCGCCTTGATCTCAGGCGTGATTTTTTTCACGACGTCGATCGCTTTCATGTTTTCGTGGATCTGTTCGACGCGCGACGCCCCGGTAATGACCGTGCTGACATGCGGATTCAACAAGATCCACGCGAGGGACAGTTGTGCAAGCGAGCAGCCGAGCTGGTCCGAGACTTCAGCGAGGCGCCCGACAATGTTGTTTGTCCCCTTGTCCGTCAGCTTTTTCGCCAACCATTCGTAACCCTGAAGTTGCGCGCGGCTGTCGGACGGAACGCCGTCGCGGTACTTGCCGCTGAGCAATCCCGATGCAAGCGGACTCCACGTTGTGAGACCAAGTCCGATGTCTTCATAGAGCCGCGCATATTCCTTCTCGACGCGGTTACGATGCAGCAGGTTGTACTCGGGCTGTTCCATCACCGGCTTGTGCAGATGATGCCGCTCGGCGATGTCGTAAGCGCTGCGAATCTCGTCGGCGCTCCACTCGGACGTGCCCCAGTACAAGGCCTTGCCGCGCGTGATGATGTCGCTCATCGCCCATACGGTTTCCTCGATTGGCGTGTGCGGATCCGGCCGATGGCAGAAGACGAGATCGACGTAATCGAGTTGCAAGCGCGCAAGCGAACCATCGATGGCGTTATGCAGGTATTTGCGATTGAGCGTTTGATGCTGGTTCGTGCCTTCGTTAAGACCGAAGAAAAATTTCGTCGACACCACATAACTCACACGCGGCCAGGCAAGCTCTTTCAACGCACGGCCCATGATTTCTTCCGATGCGCCTTTCGAATAGACCTCGGCGTTATCGAAGAAATTGACGCCGTGATCGCGTGCTGCTGCAAGCGATTCGCGTGCAGCGCGGTGATCGACCTGCGTGCCGTACGTTACCCACGAGCCAATTGACAATTCGCTGACCTGCAAGCCAGAACGTCCAAGCCGACGATAGTTCATATGCGATATCTCCAGTTTCAGGTTTTTGGTGGGGTAGCTCTGGTCTAAAGCTTAATCGGTTTTCATGATTCACGCGGTGAAGGGGCATCGTCGGTTCATAGCGTACGGCGGCTGGGCGGCGTCGAATAGCTGGCCGAATGGGGTATGAGGTTTCGAGAAGGTTGATCGGCGCGGCTTTGCGTGGTCTTATTGTCCGAAGTGAAAGGCAAGGTTGCTTCGGCGTGTTACGCGTCAAAGGAGTTTTAATGGCAGAGCGCAGAGAAAGTGTTGACGTGCGAGCAGGATCGAAACGAGCGAAGGTGACAAAGGATCCTCACAAGACGACGTCGCTCGATATCGCGGAGCTACCCGAAGTCACGGCGTCGGGTGACGCGATCAAGTTGCCGCCGTACGAAACCATCGCTTTGATGTTGCAGGGAGGCGGGGCGCTTGGCGCTTATCAGGGCGGTGTTTATCAAGGCCTGAACGAAGCGGGAATTCATCCGAACTGGATCGCGGGGATCTCGATTGGTGCGTTGAACACCGCGATCATTGCCGGGAATGCGCCACAAGACCGCGTGCCGCGCCTCCTCGAATTCTGGGAGACGATCTGTCAGCCAGCGTTCATGCCGCCGCTTCCGGCGTTCGTCGAACACGCATTTTTCAATTCCACCGATGAGATCCGCAAAGCCTTTACTGCCATGCAGGCAGCAAGCGCAGTAGTGGAAGGGCAGAAGGGATTCTTTGTCCCGCGCTTTCCGCCACCGTCTCCACTGGCAGCGGGGGATCCCGCCACGGCCAGTTACTACGACACGCGGCCATTGAAGGCGACGCTCGAAGGGCTTTGCGATTTCGACCGGATCAATTCGCGGGAGACGCGTGTATCGGTAGGTGCAGTGAACGTCGCGACGGGGAATTTCGCCTATTTCGACAATACGCGCATGAAGCTGCGTGCGGAGCATTTCATGGCGTCGGGCGCCCTGCCGCCGGGTTTCGCCGCGGTCGAGATCGACGGGGAATATTTCTGGGACGGCGGACTCATGTCGAACACGCCACTATATGAGATTGCTCAGGCCACGCCGCGCCGTGACACGCTCGCGTTCCAGGTTGACTTGTGGAGCGCCAAAGGTCCGGTGCCGGACAGCATTGTGGATGTGATGGGGCGCGTGAAGGACGTGCAGTTTTCCAGCCGGACACGACTCGTCACCGACACCATGCAACGTTCGCAGCGTTTCCGCAATGTCCTACGGGAAGTGCTCGACAAAGTGCCGGTAGACGTCCGCAACAGCGATCCGTGGTGCAAGGCGGCCGAGGAACTTGCGTGCTCGAAGCGCTACAACGTGATCCACCTCATCTATCGTCACAAGGAGTTCGAGGGGCACTACAAGGATTACCAGTTCGGTTTATCGACGATGCGGGAGCATTGGGAAAGTGGCCTGGCCGACATTCGCGGCACACTTGGTCATCGCGACTGGCTGGACATGCCGAAAAACGATTCAGGCTTTATCACCCACGATATTCACCGCGACGGGCGCGGGTAGATTTGGCGGCGCAAAGAAAACGGCGCCCACGAGGAGCGCCGTTCCGGATGCCGCGAAGAACAGGCTTACTTCAGCACGGTCGCAATAGCGTTTGCCACGACTTCAAGGTTGCGCGTATTGAGCGCGGCCACGCAGATTCGGCCAGTGCTTACAGCGTAGATGCCGAACTCTTCACGCAGACGGTCGACCTGCGGTGCGGTCAGTCCCGAGTACGAGAACATGCCGCGTTGCTTGTTGACGAAGCTGAAGTCGCGTTCGACGCCCGCGGCCTTGATTTGCTCGACCAGGCCATTGCGCATGGCGCGGATACGGTCGCGCATTTCGCCGAGTTCCTGCTCCCACGTGGCGCGTAGTTCCGCCGATGCAAGAACGGCCGCGACCACCGAACCGCCGTGCGTGGGCGGGTTCGAGTAGTTGGTGCGGATCACGCGCTTGAGTTGCGACAACACGCGGCTGGCTTCTTCCTTGCCGCTCGTGATGATCGACAGCGCGCCCACGCGTTCGCCATACAGCGAGAACGACTTGGAGAACGACGACGAGACGAAGATGTTGATGTCAGCCTTGGCGAACAGGCGCACGGCGGCTGCATCGGCGTCGATGTTTTCGCCGAAACCTTGATAGGCGATGTCGAGGAACGGCACGAGCGAGCGCGCCTTCACCGTTGCCACGACTTGTTCCCATTGCGCCGGGGTCAGGTCGACGCCGGTGGGGTTATGGCAGCACGCATGCAGTACCACGACGGTGCCTGCCGGATAGCTGTTGAACGCTTCGAGCATGGCGTCGAACTTCACGCCGTGCGTGGCTGCATCGTAGTACGGGTAGTTGAGGACTTCGAAACCGGCGTATTCGAACAACGCACGGTGGTTTTCCCAGCTCGGATCGCTGATCGCGACCTTGCCTGTCGGGTTGAGGCGCTTCAGGAAGTCAGCGCCAAGCTTCAAGGCGCCCGTGCCACCGAGCGCTTGCGCCGTAATCACGCGGCCATCGGCGATCAGGGGGGAATCGTTGCCGAGCAGCAGTTTCTGCACGGCAGCGTCGTACGCAGCGATGCCTTCCATAGGCAGGTAACCGCGCGGTGCGGCCAGTTCAACGCGGGCTTTTTCAGCCTCGCGGACGGCGCGCAGTAGCGGAATCTTGCCTTCTTCGTTGAAATACACGCCGACGCCGAGATTGACCTTGGTGGTGCGCGGATCGGCATTGAAGGCTTCGTTCAGACCCAGGATCGGATCACGGGGGGCAAGCTCGACGGCTGAAAAAAGGGACATGATTTATCGACGGTAGTGGAAAGGCGGGCACGGGCGTTCGGGATGGAAGTCGCGGCATGCTGTGCTTCGACCGCGCCGTGAGGAGTGAACAAAATACTCCTTCCCATCGATGAAAACCCCGTTCTGCATTGTAACGAATTGAGCAGCGTTTTTTGGCCCGGCAAAGCGGATGCAATCGACGAATTCGCGATATTTCGCTGGAAATTCGGCATTTTGCTTGAGAAACGAGGCCGTGAGAACGTGACTTACCGGTTCAACGCCACGAAGCTTTCGTCCACCAAAACAATCGCTTGCGTTTGGAGGCGGACGCCTCATCTGAGAAATATCGGGCGATCGCTTAAGAACCGAAGGGCGCTGCCCCGATCCATCCGACAACCCTGATCCGCCGTCAAGCCTGCTCCAGCGTGAACCGCTAGAATGGATGTTTGCTCTCGGCCAAAGGCACCGCTTCCTCATGTCCGATACCCCGCTAGTAGAAGCCGCAGAAACGCTCGATGAATCGAAGTTCATCACCTTCGAGGGCTCGCCGTTCCAGCTTTATCAACCGTATCCGCCAGCAGGCGACCAGCCGACAGCGATCGCGACGCTCGTCGAGGGGATCGAGGACGGCCTGTCGTTCCAGACGCTGCTCGGCGTGACCGGTTCCGGCAAGACTTTCACCATGGCGAACGTGATCGCGCGCATGGGCCGTCCGGCCATCGTGTTTGCGCCCAACAAGACGCTCGCCGCGCAGTTGTATGCGGAGTTTCGTGAGTTTTTTCCGCGCAATGCCGTCGAATATTTCGTTTCCTACTACGATTATTACCAGCCGGAAGCCTACGTTCCGCAGCGGGATTTGTTCATCGAGAAAGATTCGTCGATCAACGAGCATATCGAGCAAATGCGGCTTTCAGCCACAAAAAGCCTGCTGGAGCGGCGCGACGTGGTGATCGTGGCGACGGTGTCGGCCATTTACGGTATCGGCAACCCGTCGGAATATCACAAGATGATTCTGACGCTGCGCACGGGCGACAAGATGGGGCAGCGCGACATCATCGCGCGGCTGATCGCGATGCAGTACAACCGGAACGAAGCGGATTTTTCGCGTGGCAGCTTCCGCGTGCGCGGCGACACCATTGACATTTTCCCGGCCGAGCATGCCGAAATGGCTGTGCGAGTCGAGCTTTTCGACGATGAAATCGAGTCGATGCAGCTCTTCGATCCGCTCACCGGCCGCGTGCGCAACAAGATTCCGCGCTTCACCGTGTATCCGTCGTCCCATTACGTGACGCCGCGGGACACGGTAATGCGCGCCATCGAGACGATCAAGACTGAATTGCGTGAGCGCCTCGAGTTTTTCCACAAGGACGGCAAGCTGGTTGAGGCGCAGCGGCTCGAGCAACGCACGCGTTTTGACCTGGAGATGCTGCAGGAACTGGGGTTTTGCAAAGGCATCGAGAACTACTCGCGGCATTTCTCGGGCGCGGCTCCCGGCGAACCGCCGCCGACGCTCGTCGATTATTTGCCGCCCGACGCGCTGATGCTGCTCGACGAGTCGCACGTGCTGATCGGCCAGTTGAACGGCATGTACAACGGTGACCGGGCACGCAAGGAGAATCTGGTCGATTACGGCTTCCGGATGCCGTCGGCGCTGGATAACCGGCCGCTGAAATTCAACGAGTTCGAACGCAAGATGCGCCAGGCGGTTTTTGTCTCGGCGACACCGGCCGATTACGAAAACCGGACGTCAGGGCAGGTCGCCGAACAGCTCGTACGGCCGACCGGGCTGGTCGACCCCGAGATCGAGGTGCGTCCGGCCCGCTCGCAAGTGGACGACGTGCTCGCCGAGATCAACGAGCGTGTCAAAGTGCACGAACGGGTGCTCGTCACGGTGCTGACCAAACGCATGGCCGAACAACTCACCGAATTCCTGGCGGATCACGGTGTGAAAGTGCGCTATCTGCACAGCGATATCGATACGGTCGAGCGCGTGGAAATCATCCGCGATTTGCGCCTGGGGTCTTTCGATGTGCTCGTCGGGATCAACTTGCTGCGGGAAGGGCTGGATATTCCGGAAGTGTCATTGGTCGCGATTCTCGACGCTGACAAGGAAGGTTTCCTGCGTGCCGAGCGCTCGCTGATTCAGACGATCGGCCGGGCTGCCCGGAATGTGAACGGCAAGGCGATCCTTTACGGCGACAACATCACGGATTCCATGAAACGCGCGATTGGCGAGACGGAACGCCGGCGCACGAAGCAGATCGCGCACAACCTCGCGATGGGCATTACGCCGCGCGGCGTGACGAAGCGGATCAAGGACATCATCGACGGCGTGTACAACGTCGACGACGCTCGCGCCGAGCTGAAGGAAGCGCAGACGCGTGCGAAGTTCGAGGACATGTCGGAGAAGCAGATTTCGAAGGAAATCAAGCGCCTCGAAAAGCAGATGATGGATCACGCGAAAAACCTCGAATTCGAGAAAGCGGCGCAGACGCGCGACCAACTGTCGCTGCTGCGTCAGCGTGTTTTCGGCGCGAACGTGAGCGACCATCCATAAGCTAATGTGGCAACGCAGTATCTGGCAGCGGGCCCCGAGCCCGCTGTTTTTATGTGGACAACCCATGCTGGAGAACGCCGAAAACCCTTGTTGCCACGAGGCTTTGTTTCGCGGTGTCGAATTGTTAGCCATTTCGATCGGTGCTAAACTTCCCAATCATTGAGAATGGTTCGTATTAACTTTCGGATCGGGTTCTCATCCGGGATTTCTTATGCCAGCGCTGGGGCGTTGGCGAAACAACCGTGTCGGATCGGACGCATCGATCAATAACAACAAGGAGTTACGGATGAAGGTTTCAACTTTGGTACGCGGCTCGGTGGCTGCGGTCGCTTTTGCGGCAATGGCGTCGGCATCGGCAGCGGAGTATCCGATCGGCAAGCAGAACGTCCAGAACGGCATCGAAGTCGGCGCCGTTTATTTGCAGCCGATCACGATGGAACCGGAAGGCATGATGCGCAAGGCATCGGACTCGGACATTCACCTCGAAGCCGACATCCACGCGGTGAAGAACAACCCGACCGGCTTTGCGGAAGGCGACTGGATGCCTTACCTGCAAGTCACGTACGAACTGACCAAGGTTGGCACGACACAAAGCATCAAGGGCGACCTGATGGCCATGGTTGCGAACGACGGCCCGCACTACGGCGACAACGTGAAGCTCTTCGGCCCGGGCAAATATCACTTGAAACTCAACATTGCGCCGCCGATGCAGACCGGCCACATGGCGTTCGGCCGTCACGTCGACAAGGAAACTGGCGTGGGTCCGTGGTTCAAGCCGTACACGATCGAGTATGACTTCCCGTTCGCCGGTATCGGCAAGAAGGGTGGTTATTAAACATTCAAGCGGTCGTGAAGTTGGACTCAGGTGTCCGGCGCAACAGGTGCAACTGATCTGCACGTTGTGCCGGACGCCGCAGCCAGGATGGATGCATGAAACGTAAATACAGATTGATCGCGGCGTCGCTCGCGATCACTGCAGGCTGGTTTGCAAGCGCGGCTTCAGCGCAAGCGGCCGATCTCCCGACTTTCAAGCTGGAGCTGAATGACGGCAAGCTGAATCCCGCGCGTATCGAAGTACCCGCGGGCGTGCGCTTCAAGATCGAAGTCCACAACGTCGGCAAGGGCGCGGCAGAGTTCGAGAGTATCCAGTTGCGCAAGGAAAAAGTGCTCGCGCCGGGCGCCGACTCGTTTGTCGTGATCGCGCCGCTGGACAAGGGCGAATACAAGTTCTTCGATGATTTCCATCAGTCGGCGCAAGGCGTCATCGTTGCGAAGTAGTGGTTGCATCGGCTAGTTAAGCGGGAGAGAAGGTAATGGGTCAGGTTCTTTTCATCGTGTGGCGGGAGAGCGTCGAGGCGCTGCTGGTCGTGGGCATCCTGTACGCATGGCTGAAAAATGGCGACGCCGACGCGCGTCGCGGCATTCCCTATTTGTGGGCCGGCGTGGTTGTCGGCTTGCTGGCCGCCGTTGCGCTGGGCGCGGCGCTGGTGGGTTTCACGGAAGTGCTCTCCGGCGATGCGCAGGATTATTTCCAGACCGGCATGGTTCTCGTGGCGTGCGTGCTGATCGTGCAGATGGTGCTATGGATGAAGCACCACGGGCGTTCAATGAAACGCGACATGGAAGCGTCGCTGCAGAAAAGCAAACAGGACGCGAACTGGTGGGGCGTGACGCTGCTGGTCGCGCTCGCGATTGCGCGCGAAGGCAGCGAGACGGTGATTTTTCTTTACGGCCTGGGTTTCGGGCAGTCGGGTCACGTCGATTCAATGCAATATCTTGCTGTCGTGATCGGTCTTGGACTGGCGTTCCTCACGTTCTATCTGCTGCAGCTTGGCGGCAAGATCTTCTCGTGGCGGCTCTTTTTCCGCGTGACTGAAATCATGCTGCTGTTTCTTGCGGCCGGCCTGTTCGAGACCGGCGTGGACAAGCTGATCGACAAGGAAATCCTGCCCGTCGTGGTGAACCAGGTCTGGAATTCGTCCTGGCTTCTCGATGACTCCAGCACCTTCGGCTCACTGGTCGCGACGCTCACGGGTTATCGCGCGCATCCGGCCGGCATGAATTTGATTGCGTACGCGGTCTACTGGGCCGTGATCTTCCTGCTGCTGCGCCGCTCGAAGAACCGTATGGCGCAAAAACCGGCGAGACGCCCAGCATGAGCGATGTCCTGAATCGGCCCGGCCGGCTTCAACAGGCCGGGCAATGGATGCAACAGCACGGCAGCATAATCCGCGCAATCCAGTGGGTTGTGGTGCTGTTCTATGCATTCCTGATTCTGGTTCCTGCCGTCATGCCGTTACCCGACAACACGGCGCACATCTGGAACAACCTGACGGTCGCGGCCCAGTTCGTGTTCTGGGGAATCTGGTGGCCGTTCGTGCTGTTGTCCATGGTGATGCTCGGCCGCGTCTGGTGCGGCGTTCTGTGTCCCGAAGGGGCGTTGACGGAGTTCGCGAGCAAGTTCGGACGAGGCTGGGCAATCCCGCGCTGGTTGCGCTGGGGCGGCTGGCCGTTCGTCGCGTTTGGCATCACGACCATCTACGGCCAGATGGTCAGCGTTTATCAATATCCGAAAGCCGTCCTGCTGGTGCTCGGCGGATCGACCCTAGGCGCGATGATCATCGGCGTGTTGTATGGGCGCGAGAAGCGCGTCTGGTGCAAGTACCTGTGCCCGGTGAACGGCGTGTTTTCGTTGCTGGCGCGGCTTGCGCCGTTCCACTTCAAGGTCAACGAGGACGCGTGGCGCAAGTCGTATAAAGAGGGTGAGCACGGGCATCGGGTGATTCCGGTGAACTGCGCGCCGCTCGTGCCGCTGCGCGCCATGAAGGGTGCGTCGGACTGCCATATGTGCGGGCGATGCAGCGGTCATCGCGATGCAATTGCGCTGACGTGGCGCTCGCCGTCGTCGGAGATCGTCAAACTCGGCGATAAACAAGCCAACCCCTGGGACACGGCGCTGGTGCTGTACGGCTTGCTGGGCATCGCGATTGGCGCGTTCCACTGGAGCGTCAGCCCGTGGTTCATCCAGTTGAAGCAGATCTTCGCGGGCTGGCTGATCGATCACAACATTCTCTGGCCGCTCGATACCAACGCGCCCTGGTTCCTCTTCACGCATTACCCCGAGCAAAACGACGTGTTCTCGTGGCTCGACGGCAGCATGGTGATTGGTTATATCGTGGTGACGGGTCTGGTTTATGGCACGGCGCTGCTCGGGTTGCTTGCAGCCGGCACGCGCATGCTCGGCCGGTTCGAGTTCACTCGATTGCATCATCTGACGCAGGCACTGATTCCCGTGGCCGGCGTGGGCGTGTTTCTCGGTTTGTCGGCGACGACGGTTTCGTTGTTGCGCGCCGAGCACGTGCCGCTCTGGTGGGTCGCGGACCTGCGCCTGGGGTTGCTCGGCGTTGCGAATCTGTGGAGCGCGTGGCTGGCCTGGGGGGTTATCGGAAGGTACGTTCCCGGCCGCGTGATGTCGCGTGGCGTTGCCGCGATGCTGTGGTTCGTCGCGGCGCTCGCCGTTGTCGATAGTGCGTGGTACCTGATGTTCTGGGGCTTCTCGCGGTAACCTTGCGGGTATTCACAACTACAACCCTGGAGGTGACTCAATGAAAACGAAACCTGTATTGACCGATGAAGACGTAAAGATCATCGCGGCCGCTGCTGAAGCGCATGCGCTTGCGAACAAGTGGAGCGTGACGATTGCTGTCGTCGATGACGGCGGTCACCTGCTGCACCTTCACCGGCTTGAGGGCGCGGGTCCGAGCACGGCCGAAATGGCGACGGGCAAGGCGCGCACGGCGGCAGTCGGCCGGCGAGAAACGAAGCTCTACGAAGACATGATCAAACAGGGTCGCGTAGCGTTCCTGAGCGCGCACATGACAGCGATGCTCGAGGGCGGCGTGCCGATCCTGGTCGGCGCGGACATCGTTGGCGCGGTTGGCGTTTCGGGCGTGAAGTCGGATCAGGATGCTGCGGTGGCGAAGGCGGGTATCGCGGCGCTGGGTCTCGAAAGCGTCTGACCGGAAGGTCTTGCGTTCATCGCGCTGAAGCTGACAAAAAAGCACGTTTTCATTGCGAAAATGTGCTTTTTGCCTTGTTGACCGTGCTTTTGACAAGCACTCGCCGGGAACCAAAAAAAGCGGCTTCGCTGGCTATCGACGACTGGCTGGTGTTTGCACGAAGGGGTCTAAATTCTCGCGTGCAAGCCGTCGTGGCTGGCTAGTGCCAAACACCTCTCGAAGAGGTGGTCCCCACAATACTCGGTACTGAAATTCGGTTCTGCGTGTTACTTCGTGAGAATCAGCTTGCCCAGGCGCGTGGCGCGCAACTGATACGTCTCACCGTTATGCATGATGCTGATATGACTCTGTCCTTGAAGCAACGCGTCGCTGCGCAGCGTGCGTTCGCCGCTCTCGGTGGGAACAGCCGATGCCGGGCGCGCCGTTGTCACCA
>NZ_JBSIPA010001032.1:0-276 GCF_053574605.1 Caballeronia sp. M23-90
CGCCGAGTTTCTGCGACGCCGTGGACAGCGTTTCAATCTTCGCGTCAATGCTGGCCTTGTCGCTCGCCGTGCTCTTGAGCGCTTCTTCAAGATCCTTCAACGCAGCTTCGATCTGTTCCTTCTCGGCCGCTTCAATCTTGTCGCCGTACTCAGCCACGGCCTTCTTCGTGCTGTGCACCAGCGCGTCGCCCTGATTGCGCGAGTCGGCCAGTTCACGCAGACGATGATCTTCGTCAGCGTTCGCTTCAGCATCCTTCACCATCTTGTCGATCTCGG
>NZ_JBSIPA010001033.1:0-272 GCF_053574605.1 Caballeronia sp. M23-90
AACAAGCTGCTGGGCGAGTTCAACCTCGAAGGCATTCCGCCGGCAGCACGCGGCACGCCGCAGATCGAAGTGAGCTTCGACATCGACGCGAACGGCATTCTCCACGTCGGCGCGAAGGACAAGGCGACCGGCAAGGAAAACAAGATCGTCATCAAGGCGAACTCGGGTCTGTCTGACGCCGAGATCGACAAGATGGTGAAGGATGCTGAAGCGAACGCTGACGAAGATCATCGTCTGCGTGAACTGGCCGACTCGCGCAATCAGGGCGACGC
>NZ_JBSIPA010001034.1:0-271 GCF_053574605.1 Caballeronia sp. M23-90
GACCGGCGCAATCGTGCTGGCGGCTGGCTTGCTTATCACCCTGACCGGCGTGCACACGGGCAACGCGGGAATCTTCTTTGTCGGGACGATCATTGCGGGGATGGGTTTTGGCGCGGCGTTCCAGGGCTCGTTGCGCTTGCTGCTGACCGGCGCAATCGTGCTGGCGGCTGGCTTGCTTATCACCCTGACCGGCGTGCACACGGGCAACGCGGGAATCTTCTTTGTCGGGACGATCATTGCGGGGATGGGTTTTGGCGCGGCGTTCCAGGGC
>NZ_JBSIPA010000122.1:0-15168 GCF_053574605.1 Caballeronia sp. M23-90
TGAATTGCGGCTGCATGCGCAGCACCTTCTGCAGTACGGGCACGGCCTCGTGCGGACGGCCGACGGTATCGAGAAGGTTGCCCAGGTTGAAATGCGCCGCGACATAGTTCGGCTCGGCGGCAATGGCTTCGCGAAATTGCTGGATGGCGCCGTGGGTGTCGCCGAGCGCATTGAGCGCCATGCCCAGGTTGTTGTGCGCGCCCGCGTGGCCCGGCCGTATTTGAAGCGCGCGGCGGAACGCCTTCGCGCCTTCCTCGAAACGGCGCATTCCAAGCAGCGCGTTGCCGAAATTGTTCCAGGTAGGCGCGTCGCCGGGCTGCAGGCGCAGGGCTTTTTCGAAGGCATCGGCGGCGTCTTCGTGACGGCCCGCCGCAGCGTACGCATTGCCCAGGTTGTATTGCGCGAGCGAAAAGCCGGGTTCCAGGTGCAACGCGTTACGAAACCTTTCGATGGCGTCATCGATCCGGCCGAGCGCCTTCAGCGCATTGCCGAGGTTGAGCTGCAAGGCGGGATCGGCGGGACGCAGGTCTGCCGCGCGGCGCACCAGATCGGCCGCTTCCGCGTGCTGGCCTTGTTGGTGGCGCAGCACGCCGAGCAGATGAAGTGCGTCGACGTGGGAGGGCTCTGCGGCGAGCGCGGCCTGATAGTCGCGTTCCGCTTCGGTGAGGCGGCCGTCGCGATGTGCTGCGAAGCCGCGCGCAAAAACTGTATCCATTGAGGGAAATCGAATGCGAACACGCCATTTTCCCACACGTTCACCGCCGATCCCGATTTTTGCGTTGACGCCGGCGACCTGGTCTCGATAACATGTGAACACCTGTTCATATGTTCGATATAACAATCGTGCCTTCAGCGCTACTGCTAAACGACGTTTCAACCGATGAGCGTGTCGTTCCGCTCGCCGACCTGTTCCGCCTGCTGGGTGACCCGACGCGTTTGCGCATCGTATTGACGTGCGTCGAAGGGCGTACGCCCGTGGGGGCCATAGCGGAGTCGCTGGGGTTATCGGCTTCGCTCGTGAGCCACCATTTGCGCTTGCTGCGGGCGGCGCGAATCGTGCGGGCAGAGCGCGAAGGCAAGCAGGTTTTCTATCTCGCCGCTGACCAGCACATCAGCAGCATGCTGGCTGAATTGCTCGAGCATATCGCCGAGCCGCACGCCGATTTCAGACCGGATAACGATTAAATGGCACCTCGACCGACGCATCAACATCAGCATCATGACCACGGGCACGAAGGTCACGCGCATGACCACGAGGCTCACGAGGCACACGGCCACGATCACAAAGGCGGCCATCATCACCACCATGCGCCGCAAGCCGGGCAGGGCCGCACCTTCGCGATAGCGGTCGCGCTGAACGTGGTGATCGTGACCGTGCAGGCGGTGTACGGGTTCATCGCGCATTCGACCGCGCTGCTCGCCGACGCGGGCCACAATCTCTCCGATGTCCTCGGCCTCCTGCTTGCCTGGGGCGCGGTCTGGCTCGGCACGCGAAAGCCATCGGAACTATACACATTCGGACTCGGCAGTTCGTCGATACTCGCTTCGCTCGCCAACGCCGCGCTGCTGCTGTTCGCGTGCGGCGCGATCGTGCTCGAGGCCGTCCAGCGCCTGCTCAATCCCGCGCCGGTTGCGGGACTCGATGTGTTTATCGTTGCGACGATCGGGCTGGTGGTCAACGGTTTCTCCGCGTGGCTTTTCATGCGCGGCAGCAAGGAAGACCTAAACATCCGCGGCGCGTTCCTGCACATGGCGGGCGATGCCGGCATCTCGGCCGCGGTCGCCGTGAGCGGCCTGGTGATCCTGTATACCGGCGCGAGCTGGGTCGATCCGGTGATGAGCATTGTCGTGGTCGCGGTGATCGTGGCCGGGACGTGGGGGCTGGGGCGCGACGCCATGCGTCTTGCCATGGCCGCGGTGCCGCCGGGCGTGGACAAGCCGCGTATCGAAAAATATCTCTCCGACTTGCCGGGCGTCACCGACGTCCACGATCTCCACGTCTGGGCGCTTTCCACCACCGAAAACGCGATGACCGCGCATATCGTGATGCCGGCGGGACATCCGGGCGATGTTTTCGTCGATGCAATCGTGGGAACACTGCGCCGCGACTACGCCATGCGCCACGCGACGCTGCAAGTGGAAATGGGCACGACGGTGCACAGTTGTTCGCTGGGTGAAAAGGCGCACGCGCACTGAGGGTTGGATCCCCGCGTTTGCCGATTACGACCGGCGTACACTGGAAGTCAGTGACGTTTGATGGAGAAGCGCATGTCCGCGCAGAAGCCGAACCGACACAAAACGCTCGATGTATCGCCGGTGCTCATCGCGGGCGCCGGTCCCACGGGTCTCGCCGCTGCCATGAGCCTCTCGCGCGCCGGCATTCCGGTGCGCCTGGTCGATAAAGCCCCCGAACCCTCGCCGTGGTCGCGCGCCATCGGCATCCAGGCGCGCACGCTCGAATTGTTCGAACAGCACAGGCTGGTCGAGCCGTTTCTGGAACTGGGTCACCGGGCGCGGACTGGCAACCTTTATTCGAACGGGCAGCGTCTCACGCAACTCGACTTCGATCCCTTGCAAACGCGTTATCCCTTTCTGCTTTTCCTCGATCAATCCGTCACCGAACGTCTCATGACCGAACATCTTGAAACGTTCGATGTGCGTGTGGAACGTGGCGTGGAATTGATCCACTTCAACCAGGGATCGGCGGGGCTTGAAGCCACGCTGCAGCATGCCAACGGCGCGGAAGAGCATGTGCGGCCGTCGTACCTGATTGGAGCGGACGGCGCACACAGCACGGTGAGGCATGGACTGAACATCGAGTTCACGGGAAAGACCTTCGAGCAGACTTTCCTGCTCGCCGATCTTCACGCCGACACCGAATGGCCCGACGACGAATTCCATATCTTTGCGTCGGGTGAAGGCATTGCCACGTTGTTCCCGATGGGTGGCGGGCGCACGCGCCTGATCGCCGATCAGCGTGTCGCGGCACAATCGCCGGACGCGCCCGACAGCCTGCAAAAAAGCGTGGCGCCCACGCTCGATGAATGCCGCGAACTCATCGCGCGGCGCATTCATCATCGGGTGACGGTGACGAACCTCGCGTGGTCATCGTATTTCCGGCTGAACAACCGTATGGTGGACCAGATGCGATCCGGGCGCGTGTTCCTCGCCGGCGATGCCGCGCATGTCCATAGTCCTGCCGGTGCGCAAGGCATGAATACGGGCATTCAGGAAGCGTTCAATCTGGGCTGGAAGATCGCGCGGACGCTGGCGGGCGTGGCGTCGGATCGACTGCTCGATACGTACCATACCGAGCGTCACCCTATAGAGCGCGAAGTGCTGCGGACATCGAGTTTCATGACGCAGATGGCCGCCGCCGAACATGGCCCGATGAAGCTGATTCGCGATCACGTGATGCCGGTGTTATCGGCGATCGGTCCTTTGCGCGATGCCGCGCGGCGCACGGTCAGCGAGTTGTCGGTGCAGTATCGGAAAAGTCCGTTGACGCTCGAACGCGGACTCGATGGCGGCCCGCGTGCGGGCGATCGCGCGCCGGATGCGTGGGTGCATGTGGTCGATGGACCGCTTGGGCGTGCGCCCGGTGTCGGTTGTCTCTTCGATCTTCACGATCCCGCGTATTTCTCGCTGTTCCTGATGGTGAAGCCCTCGGAGGACGATGACATCGCACTTGCGCCCGCGACGCTGACCGTGGCGCACGCATTGCGCGACAAGGAGCTCGATGAATTGGCGAAATCAGTAGAAGAGGCGTTGCCGAACAGTGTGCGCGTATGGCGCATCACCGATAAAGGCGATGACGGCGCACGTTCGTTGACTGAAGCGTATGGAAGGACGCGGCCGTGTTTTTATCTGGTGCGGCCGGATGGATATATTGCAGCGCGAGGACGCGCGCCTTCCGATACGCAAGGGTTGTTGAGGCACTGCGAGACGTGGTTCGGGGCGGGGACGGAGGAGTAGGGTCCACACGCATGCCCCCGATCACGGTCAATCTAGCGGTCTTCTCGCTGACTGAAAATACGCACAACGTCAATCTGATCGTCGCTCAAATCGAACGCAAAACGTATCTCATAACGGCTCACAAACGCTCTTCGAATGTCTACAGGTGCAAATTGTGGCAACTTGACAGCAAGCCCCGGGTTGTCGACGACGAAGTCAACACCATCGATTAAATCAATCGTGCTTTGGGTAGCGGCGGCCGGATTATTCAGGACAAGAAAGTCGTATAAGCGTTTGAGGTCGCCCAGCGCTTCCTGGGACCATGTAACGTCAAGCGCCACGTTTCTCTTTCGGAAATGACAACGGCTTCTTGGTACTTAAGCTCTCCGCCCAAGCCCTCACATCTTCGTGGGGAACGCTCTTTCCCGCCCGCAGGCTCGCGATGCCCTCACGCGTCAGCCGGTCTCTGGTGTCTTCGAGTTCAACAAACTGCTCTAGCGCTTTGCTTATCAGCCAACCCCGGGGCCGATCCAGCCTTTTAGCGAGCTCATCTACGCGTTCTGCTAACGCGTCTTCCACATGTGCGGTCATTGTGCGCGGCATCTTGCACCTTCAGTCAATTCTAATCAAAATGATTATATTCGATTCGAGCCCATAAAAACGGCGAAAAAAAGGACCGCGGCAGCGGTCCCCATTCTCAGGTATCGAAAACACCCCAAACCCTAAGCCGCAACCGCCGGCGTCAGCACCTCCCGATGCTTGGTCAACGCCTTCACCACGATCGGATGAAGCTTCGCGCTCAACTCCGGATCATCCAGCGCTTCCAGAATCGGCGTTCGCATTCGCGGCGCCCAGTACTTGTGAATGTGATTGGCGATGCCATCGAGCGCTTCCTCGTGATCCGGCATCGAATCGAAGAACTCACCAATCTGATTTGCCATGTCCACCAGGCTGTTCACATCCATGATTATTTCCCCGACGTAACCGGCAATTCACGCAAGTTCAGGAACTCGAGCTGTTGAACATTGAACGCCGAATACTCCTTTTGCCATTGCGACGGCTGTTCCACCGGCATCACCTGCACGGCCGTCACCTTGTACTCGGGGCAGTTCGTGGCCCAGTCGGAGGAGTCGGTGGTGATCACGTTCGCGCCTGATTCCGGGAAGTGGAAGGTCGTGTACACCACGCCCGGTTGCATGCGCTCGGTGATCTTGGCGCGCAGCACGGTCTGACCCGCACGCGATTCAATACCCACCCAGTCGTCCGCCTTGATCCCACGGTCCTCGGCGTCGACCGGATGAATCTCCAGCCGGTCCTCGTCGTGCCAGCGCGAATTCTCCGTGCGCCGCGTTTGCGCGCCCACGTTGTACTGCGACAGGATTCGCCCCGTCGTCAGCAGCAGCGGGTATTTGCGCGTGACCTTCTCCGGCGTCGCGATGAACTTCGTGATCACGAAGTGACCCTTGCCGCGCACGAATTCATCGATATGCATGGTCGGCGTGCCTTCCGGCGCCTGCGCGTTGCAAGGCCACTGGATGCTGCCGAGTTCATCGAGACGCTTGTACGACACGCCCGTGAACGTCGGCGTGAGGCTTGCGATCTCATCCATGATCTGTGACGGGTGCGTATAGCCCATTTCATAACCGAGCGCGTGCGCCAGCTTGATCGTCACTTCCCAGTCGGCAAGACCCGGCAGCGGAGGCATGACCTTGCGCACGCGCGAAATGCGGCGTTCGGCATTCGTGAACGTGCCGTCCTTTTCCAGGAACGACGAACCCGGCAGGAACACATGCGCATACTTGGCGGTTTCGTTCAGGAAGATATCCTGCACGACGATACATTCCATCGACGACAACGCCTTCGATACGTGCTGCGTATTCGGGTCCGACTGGACGATGTCCTCGCCCTGGCAATAAAGGCCGAGGAAGCTGCCGTGAACGGCGGCATCGAACATGTTCGGAATGCGCAGGCCCGGTTCCGACTGCAGCTTGACGCTCCACGCTTCTTCGAACAATGCGCGCACAGCCGCGTCGCTGATATGGCGATAGCCCGGCAACTCGTGCGGGAACGAACCCATGTCGCACGAACCCTGCACGTTGTTCTGGCCACGCAGCGGATTCACGCCGACACCTTCACGGCCAATATTGCCCGTTGCCATCGCAAGATTCGCGATGCCCATGACGGTCGTCGAGCCTTGCGCATGTTCCGTCACGCCGAGGCCGTAATAGATCGCGCCGTTGCGTGCGTTGGCATAAATGCGCGCGGCTTCGCGAACGGACTGCGCGGGAACGCCGGTAATGGCTTCCATGGCTTCAGGCGAGTTTTCTTCCAACGATACAAAGTCGCGCCATTGCTGGAACGCGCGCGCTTCGCAGCGCTCGGCTACGAATTCTTCGTCCACGAGCCCTTCGGTAACGATCACGTGGGCGAGCGAGTTGACCACCGCGACGTTCGTGCCCGGACGCAAGGCCAGATGATGCGAAGCCTTCACGTGCGGCGTATCGACGATATCGATCCGGCGCGGATCCACCACGAGCAGTTGCGCGCCTTCACGCACGCGCCGCTTGAGACGCGATGCAAACACAGGGTGGCCATCGGTCGGATTCGCACCGATCACCATGATCACGTCGGCCTTCTCAACCGATGCAAACGTCTGCGTGCCCGCCGATTCACCCAGCGTTGTCTTCAGCCCGTAACCCGTCGGCGAATGGCAAACACGGGCGCAGGTATCGACGTTGTTGTTGCCGAACGCCGCGCGCACGAGTTTTTGCACGAGGTAGGTTTCCTCGTTCGTGCATCGTGACGATGTAATCCCGCCGATCGAATCCACGCCGTACTTGTCCTGAATGCGGCGGAATTCGCTCGCCGCGTACGAAAGCGCTTCTTCCCAGCTCACTTCGCGCCACGGGTCGGTGATCTTCGCGCGGATCATCGGCTTGGTGATGCGGTCCTTGTGCGTGGCATAACCCCATGCAAAGCGGCCCTTGACGCAGGCGTGGCCGTCGTTGGCATCGCCGTTCTTGTTCGGCACCATGCGCACGACCTGGCTGCCTTTCATTTCCGCCTTCAGCGAGCAGCCGACACCGCAGTACGCGCACGTGGTCACGACCGAATGCTCGGGCTGACCCAGCATGATGACGGTCTTTTCCTGCAGCGTCGCCGTTGGGCATGCCGCCACGCACGCGCCGCACGACACGCATTCCGATTCCATGAACGGCTGGTTTTCGCTTGCCGCCACGCGCGATTCGAAACCGCGTCCCGCGATGGTCAGCGCGAACGTGCCTTGCGTCTCTTCGCACGCGCGCACGCATCGGTTACATACGATGCACTTCGACGCGTCGTACGTGAAATACGGATTGGATTCGTCCTTCTTGTCCTTCAGGTGATTCGCGCCTTCGTAGCCGTAGCGCACTTCGCGCAAACCAACCACGCCTGCCATGTCCTGCAGTTCGCAGTCGCCGTTTGCCGGGCACGTCAGGCAATCGAGCGGGTGATCGGAGATGTACAACTCCATCACGTTCTTGCGCAGCGACTGCAGCTTGTCCGTTTGCGTGCGCACTTTCATGCCGGCTTCAACGGGTGTCGTGCACGATGCCGGATAACCCCGCTTGCCCTCGATTTCGACCAGGCAGAGACGGCACGAACCAAACGGCTCGAGCGAATCCGTCGCGCAGAGTTTCGGCACGTTTACACCGGCCTCGATCGCCGCGCGCATCACCGATGTTCCGGCCGGCACGGTGACCGGCGTGCCATCGATATCGAGCGTCACATCGATATCGGCATGGCGCAGCGGCGTGCCGTAGTCGGTATCGTCGAAGGGATCGCGCAGCTTCGTTTTACAAGCGCAATTACCGGAACCGCAGGAAGAACTGGACATATATGTGCTCCTTCTTTTAAGCCGCTTTCTGCGACGGCTTACGCGAAAGACCGAAGTCTTCGGGGAAATGATCGAGGGCGGACATCACCGGATAGGGCGTCATGCCGCCCATCGCGCAGAGCGATCCGGCAAGCATGGTGTCGCAGAGTTCGCGCAGCAACGTAACCTGTTTCGGCGATGTATCGCCGGCGCGGATCTTCGCGATGACTTCAACGCCGCGCGTGGAACCGATCCGGCACGGCGTGCATTTGCCGCAGGATTCAACGGCGCAAAAGTGCATTGCGTACTGGGCGAGGTCGGCGAGGTTGGAGGTGTCGTCGTGAATCACGATGCCGCCATGACCGACCACCGCGCCCACCGCCGCATACGCTTCGTAATCCATGGGGATATCCCATTGGCTCTCGGGCAAATATGTGCCAAGCGGACCGCCGACTTGCACAGCGCGCGCCGGCCGGCCGGTTGCCGTGCCACCGCCATATTCGTAGATCAGTTCGCGCAACGTGACGCCGAACGCGAGTTCCACGAGACCGCCTTGCTTCACGTTGCCGGCGATCTGGAACGGCAGCGTGCCGCGTGAACGGCCCATGCCGAAGTCGCGGTAGAACGCCGCGCCCTTGGCGAAGATGATGGGCACAGTTGCCAGTGTGATGACGTTGTTGATCACCGTCGGCTGGCCGAACAAACCGACCAGCGCAGGAACCGGCGGCTTCGCGCGCACCACGCCGCGTTTTCCTTCCAGCGATTCCAGCAGCGCGGTTTCCTCACCGCAAACATACGAGCCCGCGCCCTTGGCGACTTCGAGTTCGAACACCTTGCCGCTGCCGAGCACATTTGCACCGAGCCAGCCGGCTTCGCGCGCTTTGACAATCGCGCGGTTCAGCGTGGTGATCGCGTGCGGATATTCGCTGCGCACATAGATGTAGCCTTTCGTCGCGTTCGTCACGATCCCCGCGATGATCATCCCTTCGATCAACATGTACGGATCGCTTTCCATCACGAGGCGGTCTGAGAACGTGCCGGAATCGCCTTCGTCGGCGTTGCATACCACGTACTTCTGCGGCGCTACGGCCGCGCGAACTGTGCGCCATTTGATGCCGGCCGGGAATGCCGCGCCGCCGCGTCCGCGCAAGCCCGATTCGAGCAACGCTTCACATGCGGCGTCGCCATCGGTTTCGAGCGCGCGACGCAGGCCTTCGAGGCCGCCGTGGGCGACGTAGTCATCGGTGGAAAGCGGGTCCGTGATGCCGATGCGCGCGAATGTCAGCCGCTGCTGTTTCGCAAGCCACGGCATGGTGTCGACCACGCCGATGCGCTTGTCATGCGCAGCGCCGGTAACAAAGCCGGCGTCGAAGAGGGCGGGGACATCGTCTTCATCGACGTTCGAATAGCCGATGCGGCCTGCCGCCGTCTCTACTTCGACGAGCGGTTCGAGCCACAACATGCCGCGCGAACCGTTACGCACGATCTCGACTTCAATGCCGCGTTTCTGCGCTTCCGAAGCAACGGCCAGCGCAACGCGATTGGCGCCCAGCGCCAGCGCCGAGGAATCGCAGGGAACGTAGATGCGTGTCATACCAGGTCCTCCACGCTCGTGTGAACGCGCGCCTCTTCATATAGCCGATCGAATTTCTGCGGCGTGACGCGGGCGTACAGCTCGCCATTGATCGTCATGGCCGGCGACAACGCGCATTGCCCGAGGCAATAGACGGTTTCGAGTTCGGTATCGGGCTGATGACCGGAGTCGAACTTGCAGCCGGTATGTCCTTCGATATGCTCGGCCAGCGCCTCCGTTCCCATGCTCTTGCACGCTTCGGCGCGGCATAGCTGAACCGTGACGCGCGCCGGCGGTTCCGAGCGGAAGTGGTGGTAATAGGTGATCACGCCATGCACTTCGGCGCGCGAAAGCGACATCGCCACGGCGAGCGGGGCGATGACATCGGCAGGAATGAAGCCGGCCTCGTCCTGGATTGCGTGCAGCACGGCAATCAGCGACGCACCTGGTTTCAAGTGGCGCGCAACGCGTTCGTCGGGCGTGACGGCGGGTTCATTCGGGTTGCTACTGACAATCTGGACCATGTGGGGAGTCTCCATCGCTCGGCATATGTTTTATTAATGCATATATCGGTCTTATAATCGCTGTACCGAGCCTCTGATATGCAAGATACGAGGCTATCCAGTCGATGGCAATAGGAACAACAACTGCATATGATCGACGTTGAATGCCGGACCGAACTCGTCTTGCGCGATGCAGCAGGCCGCGAAGCCAGTCTCAGCGCGGCCGTGCCGCTTTTGCTGCTTGTTTCGCAGACCGGAAGTATTGCGCAGGCAGCATCGGCTAAGGGTTTGTCCTACCGGCATGCGTGGGGCCTGTTGCGCGAAATCGAGACACGGTTGGGCGGCGCGCTGATCACCAAGTCGCGCGGGCGCGGGTCGGTGTTGTCGGAACTCGGTGAAGCCGTCTTGCGGGCGCAGCGTATGTCGAACGATCGGCTCGACGGTCCGCTTCAGGCGGTGGCGAGCGAAGTAGCCGGTGAGTTGAACCGGCGGTTGTTGCGCGCGGTCAGTGAAGTCCGTATTCACGCGTCGCACGGTTATGCGGTCGCGGCGCTCGTCGGTGCGCTGGCCGCAAAACGGATTCCCGCCGATATCAAATACCGGGAGAGCGCCGAAGCCGTAAGCGCCCTGGCGCGCGGTGAATGCGAGCTCGCGGGTTTTCATTTGCCGATCGGCGAGTTCCGTGCGAGTTGCGCGGAGATTTATCGGCCGTGGCTGGATGCGGGGCGGCACGGCCTGATTCACCTGACGCGACGCACGCAGGGACTTTTCTTGCCGAAGGGCAATCCGAAAGGCATACGCGGATTGCGCGATCTCGCCCGCGACGACATCCGCTTCGTGAACCGGCAACCCGGCTCGGGCACGCGCATGTTGCTCGACCTGGCGCTGCGGCAAATTGGCGTGAATCCGGCGACCATCAACGGTTACGCGACTGCCGAACTGACACATTCGGCGATTGCTGCATTCGTGGCGAGCGGCATGGCCGACCTCGGCTTCGGCGTGCAGCCGGCGGCGCAGCAGTTCGCGCTCGATTTCATCCCGATCATCGACGAGGATTATCTGTTCGCCTGCGACCGCGACAAGCTCGCCGATGCCCAGCTAGCCGGCGTGCTCGACGTGCTGCGCAGCGCAGCGTTCAAGGGCGGCGTGGCGCAACTCGAAGGCTACGACCCGCTGCATTGCGGGGAACTGCTGGATCTGGAAGCTGCGCTCGGCGGCTCAGTGCCGACGTGAGCCAAGACAGCGCGTTGTAAGCTAATGTAATACGCCGATACATGCGCGAGGGCCGCGTAACCGGCCGATTGCGGAGCAAGCGTTTAGAATCAGATCTCGCGGTCCGGATCTTCGGTGTGAGCTTTTCTGAAACATTCGTGACCGGACGTTTAACCGAAGTCTGTTCATCGACTTGCTAGAGACTGTACTGCCGCCATGAAACTGCTTTTAAGTATTGCCGCATCCATCGCGTTTGTTGCCGGCGCCGTTGCCTTTGTGCCCGTTGCATTTGCGCAGAATTCACCCGGCATTCCGGGCGGTATCCTGCAAGACCAGTTCCGGCTGAAGGAGCACCCGCAATTGCAATTCGCGGCTTCCGCGCCGTCCGACAAGTACCAGAACAAGGAAACAGCCAAACGCCGCCGTGGTGATCTGGGCGATCCAAACGGTTGCAACCTGCAATGCCCGAAGGACGAGTAAGCTGCCTTTAGCGCATCGCAGCGCGCGACTTTTCAACGCACACGGCTTCGCTCGGTCATCGATCACGAAGCGTGTGCGTTCACTACGCGTGTCCCCTTTTTAGCCGCGGCGTTCGCGGCGCTTGCCGCAACGGCAGCGTTAACCCTGCTTTCACCCCTCGATTTCTCACCGCCTCGCGCTTCGCTGAACGCTTCATTTGTCTAAGCGTCTGTTACCACTCATTACCGACCGATTAATGCTACTTGATGGCGGCGCGTACGGCATGCGCTCGGGTATCTTATCGTTGCGTGCGTTGAACGGTCCGCAGTGACAAACGCACTTAACTTTCATAAAAAACAATGAAGCAAGCCAGCTAAGTGGCCGCACGCGAACGAGGCGTGCCGAGAGGGCCACGTGGACGGCAGTGTCCACCCGACGGCATCGGCTAGCAGGACACGCTTTAGAAAGGCGAGGGGAAGACAGCCAAATGAGAATTCTTCAAGTCGTTCTTGCACCCCGGTTATCAGGGGCCGAGGTGCTTGCGAAGGGCGTAGCGATCGGGCATCAGCAAGGTGGTCACGATGTTTGCATCACGTCGTTGATGCCGGAGCACGACGATTTCGAACACATCAGCGCCGAGCTGCGGGCGAACAACGTCTTGTGTCTGTTTCCGCAGCGCTCGCTCGGCAAGGTCGGCCGACTGCTGTTCTTGCATCGCGCCATTCGCCGCTTCAAACCCGACATCATCTTCGCGCACGCGACCATACCCGCGCTGTACGTCCGCGCGTTGCCGACCCGCGTGCCGATTGTGTGGGTCATGCACTCCGGCGCCAACGACTTCGCGAACAATGCGCTGCTGTTTGCGGAACGCCTGCTGTCGGGGCGCGCCAAGGCGGTGATCGGGGTATCGCAGAAGAATATCGATGATTACGTCAAGGAAGTCGGTTCACATCCGTCCATGATCGTGGTGCCGAACGGCGTCGATATCTCGCGCTTCACGCAGACGAGCGAACCGTTGACATCGACGGGAATCCGCCAGATCGTCCAGATCGGGCGTTATATCCCCGAGAAGAACCAGTTGCAGACCGTCCAGGCGTTCGCCCGCGTGGCGGCTGTCGATCCCGACGTGCGTCTGCTGCTTTGCGGCGTGATCGAGAATCTCGCGTATCACGCGGCAATCGTGAAACTCGTCGACGAACTCGGCTTGAACGATCGCGTGAAGATAATCGGGCCGCAGTCCAACGTGGCCGAGATCCTGCGCGAGTCACGGGCGTTCGCGATGCCCTCGAGTTTCGAGGCGCACAGCATCGGCTTTCTCGAAGCGCTCGCGTCAGGTATTCCGGTGGTCGGGAACGCAATCCCGTCGTTTGCTTTTGCCGATACTTTTCCCGGCGTCGCGCTGCTCGATACCAGCGACGCCGATGCCTACGGCCGCGCATTGCTCGCTGCGTTGTCGCAGCCGCGCGCGACACGTCCGTTGAACGGACTGACGCTGCAGAGTACGGCTGACCGGTATCTCGCGATTGCGTCCGACGTCCTTAATCTGCAGGTGCGGATGGGCTGATTTGCGGTACTCAAAAACGCGCCGCCGATATTCTCGGCGGCGCGTTTTTTATTGCAGGTTCCTAAGCCACAGCGACTCGGAAAAAAGTCCGGGCATCTCGCTCCAGATTTGCGCCGGGCCGAGCTTGAGCGCGCTGTCGAAGTCATAGCCGATCAACATCGGCGCACCGCCCGTGTAATAGAACGGCCCAAGCTTCGCGTTCGCACGCTTGAACAGCACGAGCGTCGAGCGTCGCTCACGCTGCACGATGTGCGGCAATGCATCCGCGTACGACGATTCCTTCAGCGTCCCGGCGAGCACCGGCGTGCCTCCGCCTTTGAGCGTCCAGACATCGATATCCGGGCCATCGCCGCGCGGTTGCAGCATCACGAGGTCATCGGTTCCGTCGCCGTTGATGTCGCCGGCCGTCACCTTCGTCATCGCCGATGAAAACTGCGGATACGTGTTGCCGCGCAGCGTCCCGGCGAACGCACTGCCGGAACTTGTGAGCTGCGTTATTGCCATTGCGCCATTCATATTCTCGATCGCGACAAGCCCGGTTCGCGGCGATCCGGCTGTGTGCATCGGCAGGAAACGCGTGTTCGTGCTCAAGTCGTGAGCCTGCATCCACAACGCAGGCGCACGGCCGTTCTTGCCGACGCTCGCCAGCACCCACAAGTTCAGGCCACCATCGCCGCGTTTGTGCGCGATCATTACATCGGCGCGGCCGCTTCCCGTGAAATTGCCCGCCACATATTGCTGCGCGTTCGCCGGCGTCCACACCGTGCCTGTCTGATACCACAGCTTCGGCGCTTCGAAACGCGTACCTGTGCTGCGCATCAGCCAGAACGCCGTGCCGCCGTTGCGCGGCGAGATCACCATCAGGTCGGCGCGGCCGTCGCCATCGAAATCGCCCAGCAGGAAACGCACGCTGTCGAAGCAAAGCCGGTTGGCCGAACACGTGGACGCCGTGGCGTGGGCATCGAAAGGTATGGCGTTGAGATACCAGGGCTCCGCCGTTTCCAGCCGCGACATATCTGCGACCCATACGTTGAAGCCCGGTCCGTCCTTGCGGCGCTGCACGTAGACTACGCTTGAGCGGCGCTCACCGGTGGCGGCGCTTGCGGCGTTGTCGATGTTATCGCCGCGTACGTCGCCGAAGAGGCCGCCTTCCTCGCGGTTATCGGTCCATTGCGTTTGCGCCGATGGCGCCCAGCGCGACTCCGTCGTCAGCGCCGAACAACTGCCCGCCGCGAGCGCACCGTTGCGCCCGGCCAGGCAATGACCAAGCGGCGTGTACACATAGCCGAAGTCCCAGGGCGTCCACTTCTGGGCGGCATCGGCGGAATCCGGCGGCGCGCATGCTTCTTCGATCAACGTGCCGCTGCGTTCGGCGACGCATTGCCGCGTGGTTTCATCGACGAGTTGTGCCGTGTTCTTGGTCCCCGGCGCCGCCGATACCTGCTGCCAGTGCCAGTCCTGCGTCTTCGCGCCTGTGCACGCGGCAAGCGTCGGCGCGGCGCCGAGGCCGGCCGATGTCACGCACTGACTCGAATATTCGTTCACGATCTGCATTGAACGCGGCTGGAAATCCGGACCCGGGTCGCTCGCGTGCGCGCGTGTCCAGTAGCGGCGCGCGACCCAGTTGCCGTCCCACTGATATTCGCCGAAGACGTGGCCGCCGTTATCGTCGCCATCGATGGCGAAGTACGACGCCACGTCGTCGCGCTTCTTTTGGGTATCGGCGGCGTCGAGGTTCTTGGGCAGTCCGCCGGTCGGATACGTCACGTGATAGCCGATCGGGATATCGCGCCCGAGCCCTTGCGCCGCGATCCGCGTGGTGCGCGCGGCGTAGATGTGATCCGGGTGCTCGATGAACGGCACCGTATCCGGATTGAGCGTGTAGATCTCGGTCGCCGGTGCGAGCATGGCGCGCACGGTCGCGATCAGCGCGGCGCGGTCGTACTTGATCGTGTTCGATCCGTCCGCGTTCAGCGGATATGTGTCGATGCTTTCGCCCTTGTCCCACAGCAAACCGAGCGGCGGCGTGCGCGGCGGACGCGTGCCA
>NZ_JBSIPA010000123.1:0-14999 GCF_053574605.1 Caballeronia sp. M23-90
TCAATTCCACGACACGATCCAAGCCCGGCAAGCTGGTGCTCAGCCTGCGCGGCGTTTCGAAAAACTTCGGGGCGGTCTCCGCACTGACCGACATTGAACTCGATGGGGATATTCGTCGCGCGGAAAGCGATCTGCATTCGGCCACGGCCGAAGTCGGCGTGGCGGTCGCGCAGATGTACCCGGATATCTCGTTGACGGGCAGCGTCGGGACGCGTGCCACGCGCGCGCGTTATCTCGCGCACTGGTCGAGTCTTTTCTATTCGGTGGGCCCGAGCATTTCCCTGCCGATCTTCGAGGGCGGCGCGCTGCGGGCGAACGTGCGGATCGCGAAATCGCAAGCCGCGGAGGCGGCGCTGCAATACCGGTCGACCGTGCTGAAGGCGCTGCAGGACGTGGATAATTCGCTGGTCTCATATAGGACCGATCAGGACCGGCGCGAGGCTCTCACGCGAACCGTGGAGGCAAACCGCATCAGCCTGCAGCTCGCAACCGACAGCTACAGGAAAGGGCTCGTGACGTTCATCACGGTTCTCGATGCCGAACGGCAACTCGCCTCCACGCGCCAGCAACTCGCGCAATCGACGGTCAGCGTGACGACCGATCTGATCGCGGTGTACAAGGCGCTCGGCGGGGGATGGGACGAGGGCGCAACGGGCTGAAGCTGCGTTTGCCTCGGCGATTGCGCTTGCGAATTCGCTTGCATTGGGCGGCGTGGTGAGTTCTGCTGTGGGTCCTTTGCACGCTCGCTTAACTGCTTCCGTCATGAAGACCATCCTGCTTTATGTGCTCACCGCGATCGCCGAGATTGTCGGCTGTTATCTTCCGTATCGATGGCTGAAGGAGGGCGGCTCGCCATGGCTCCTCGTGCCCGGCGCGCTATCGCTGGCACTCTTCGCGTGGCTGCTCACGCTGCATGCAAGCGCGGCCGGACGTGTGTATGCGGCCTATGGCGGCGTGTATATCGCGGTGGCGATCATGTGGCTGTGGGCCGTTGAACGGATCCGGCCGTCGAGCTGGGACTGGGCCGGGATGGCGATCGCGCTGGTCGGCATGAGCGTAATCGCATTCCAGCCGCGTGGTTGAAGCTTTGCGCTTCGGGCTTACAAAGCTTCAGGCTTCCAGCGCCAGCAGCGCGAAGGTCGCAAGCCAGTGTTCGCCCATGTAGTCGCCGGCCACGTGCGCGAGTCCCGCCGCAAGGTGGTCATGGGCCGTGGCTTCGAGCGCGCTGATCCGGGCATCGCCGGGTTTCAGTGAACGTGCGAGCGAGCGCTGGCACCACGCGCGGCTCAGATTCAAGCCATCGAGGTGCGCCAGCTTGCCGTCGCTTCTGTCCGTGACCGTTGCGGGCGTGAAAAGCGTCGCGGGTTCGCGCGCGGCAAGCCGTGGCAGGAAGCGGTCGAACCATCCATCGAACTCGGCCGGCGGCAGCACGCGCCGCATCAACTCGGCTTCAATCAGCGACGAAGACAGGAACTCATCGCCGGCTGGTTCCCACGCCTGGCAAGCGGCATCGTTCAAGTACCAGCGACGGGCGGTATCGATGATCAATGTCTCGAACGCCGCGTTGCCAACCTGGCGCGCATACCCCACTGACAATGTCAGCGCAAACGCCGTATTGAAGTGCGTACCCACGCGCAGCGGATACGTGGACTTCGGCAGGAACTCCGTAAAGCGATCCACGAAGGCCGACGCGAGCGGCCTGAGCGTATTCGCCCAACGCTGGCCGTCCGGCGTTTTCATCGATTCAAGCTGTCCGGCGAGCGCGAGCAGCCATGCCCAGCCGTAAGGACGCTCGAAGCCGCGCGCCTCCGGACGTTCCAGATACGCGACTTCGGCGGCGACGTTGGCGGCCGTGAAATGGTCGTCGATCAACGCGCGGATTCGCGATGCTTCCGGAAAATCCGGAAACCGGTCGATCAGCCGTGCAATCAGCCAGTAACCGTGAACGCAGGAGTGCCAGTCGAAGCTGCCATAGAAGATAGGATGCAGCGCACGCGGACCTTTGACATCGGCGGCGCTGCCCATCACGTGTTCGAGTTTGTTCGGATATTCGCGCGTGAGGTGGCCAAGCGCGAGCGCCGCAAATTTGGATGCAAGGGCGGCGTCGAGCGTCGGGTTCGATGACTGCGGGTTCATTGCGGTTCTCCAGAAAAATCGAGCGTCCGCAATTATGGCAATAGTTGGGCTCGCCGTTTGCCTTGTCTTTTCGCCCGGTCAGGGTAATTACCAAGCGCTTGCAGAGCGCTTGTCTGTAAGCTTCGCTCGGGCGCGGCCGCACGTTCGAGTGACCGGCCGGTAACCGTTGATATGGCTGCAATCCTTGCTGCGAAAGGCACCTGCGTGAAGCGGATCATGACAACCGTCTTGTGTCTTGAATCTGACTGTAAGCACAAAAACGGGTAACTGTCATCACGCGCCAAGCCGTGCCGTGTCGTATAAACTTGCGCCCGAACGCCCCTGGCTTACGCAGGCGTCATCTTTTCCACCGGCACCCGACCGGTTCAAGAGCGGCCACGAGCCGCCGTTTTCCGCTGTTTTCATTACGCGACAGGAGTCCAATCAGCATGGCCGAACTAGCCCTCTCCAAATCCGCGGATACCCGGCGCCGCGTTCTCGCGATCGTCGGTGCGTCGTCGGGGAACCTCGTCGAGTGGTTCGACTTTTATATCTACTCGTTCCTCGCGCTGTACTTTGCGCCGGCGTTTTTCCCGAGCGGCAATCCGACCACGCAGTTGCTCAACACGGCCGGCGTATTCGCGGCGGGCTTCTTGATGCGGCCAATCGGCGGCTGGATGTTCGGCCGTATCGCCGACAAACACGGCCGTCGCACCTCCATGATGATCTCGGTTTTGATGATGTGCGCGGGCTCGCTTGTCATCTGTTTCCTGCCTACCTATTCGAGCATCGGCGCATGGGCGCCATTTTTCCTGCTGATCGCGCGGCTGTTCCAGGGTTTGTCGGTGGGTGGCGAATACGGCACGAGCGCTACTTATATGAGTGAAGTGGCGCTGCAGGGACGACGGGGGTTTTTCGCGTCATTCCAGTATGTGACGCTGATTGGCGGACAGCTCGCAGCGTTGCTGGTGCTTGTCGTCTTGCAACAAGTGCTGAGCACGGATGAGCTGAAGGCATGGGGATGGCGCATTCCGTTTGGCATTGGCGCGCTTGCGGCACTCGTCTCGCTGTACTTGCGCAAATCACTCGATGAAACCACGACCGCCGAAAGCCGCAAGCTCAAAGAGGCCGGCACGCTGCGCGGCCTGATGCAGCACAAGACCGCATTTTTGACCGTGCTGGGATTCACAGCGGGCGGGTCGCTGATCTTCTACACGTTCACCACTTACATGCAGAAGTATCTGGTGAACACAGCCGGCATGCACGCCAAGACAGCGAGCAACGTCATGACCGCTGCGCTCTTCGTCTACATGATCATGCAGCCGGCGTTCGGCGCGCTGTCGGACCGGATCGGCCGGCGTACATCGATGATCTGGTTCGGCGTGCTTGCGACCATCTGCACCGTGCCCATCCTGCATGCGCTGAAGGATGTCACGAGCCCGATCGTGGCGTTCGTGCTGGTCGTGGTCGCATTGGCTATCGTGAGTCTCTACACATCGATCAGCGGATTGATCAAGGCCGAAATGTTCCCCGCCGAAGTGCGTGCGCTGGGCGTGGGTTTGTCGTATGCGGTGGCCAACGCCGTGTTCGGCGGCTCGGCCGAGTACGTGGCGCTGTTCCTCAAGTCCATTGGCAGCGAGTCGACGTTCTATTGGTATGTGACGGCGCTGTGCGCGATTGCGGGGATTGTCTCGTTCCGCATGCGCGATTCAGCTAAAGAAGGTTATCTGCGCGACGTGCCTTGATCACCGGGTAACGAGCCGGATAATGGGCAGCAGGACCTTCGGGTCCTGCTTTTTTATTTGTCCGGCATCGCTTCGAGCGCGGCGACGGTCTTGCGAAGTCCATCGAATATGCGGTCCGAGACTTTTGCCGGAAAATCGTCCGGCAATTGCGCCGCCACTTGCTCGATCACGCGCGGCGTGTCTGCAATCAGACGCTGGATGATCGGTTCTGCAGTATTGCCGTACGAACACCTCGGCGCCATGGCGTTGAAGTGCCGGCGCTGGATATCGCGAAACGCATAATGACGATGCTTGCCGGCAATGGCCATCGCGAGTTTCGCCTTGAACCACGACCACTGGCTTGCGCCTTTGCCCTCCACGGGCCAGATCGACATGACATCGTAGAGCGGCGTCAGCCTGAACTGGCCGCGCGGCAGGATCCGGATGCTGAAGTTTTTCGCGTGGCCATCGGGCGCGGCAAGCAGCCAGAACAGAATCTGCGCGGTCAGCAAGGTTTCGACGTCGTCGCTTGCCTCGTTGGATTGCTGAAGCACGCGGGCCAGATCGATCACGCCCGGACCGCCTTCGTTTTCATATTTCTTGTGCGACGGCAGCCCCATCACCTGGCAGAAATCTTCTTGCGGCAAACGCAAAAGCCACTTGCCGCTCGAATGCATCTGGCGATCGAAACGCTTCACGCTCAGCACGCGTTGCTTGCCGAACGTCTCGATGCTCGTCTCCGCCACCGGCAAACCATAGGCGCGCAGCAGATGCATGCAGAGCCATTCGTTCTCCACTGACGTAGTCAGATCCGCGCGCCGGTTTCCGACCAGACCGAGCGGAAGTTTCAGGATGTGCGTAGTGGGCGTCGCGCCGTGGGGTTTCATCCATTGGCCGTCGTGCCAGAGCAGCGCGGTTTTTTCCTGCGCGCCGGCGAGCGAGATGCGGAAGTCATCTTCGTCATCCTGAGCACCGAAACCGAAGTTGCCGCCCGTCTGGGTCAGCAAGGTCTCGATTTCGCGCGCGGAGAGCGGCGTTCCGTCGATTTGCTGCACACCCGCCGGTTCTTCATCGATACCCAGAAGCTGGACCGCGCCCACGCAATCGCGGCCGATCGCCTGCAACAGGTCGAAGGTATCGAGTGTCTCGGTCCGGAAGCGCCGGCCGATGCGCTGGCGGATGGCTTCACTGTCGGGCAGCAGGTTATCGAAGTAGTTCACCACGCGCTCGCCTTTGAGCGGGGCGTTGTCGAGCGGAATGGGAAGCGACAGCGACAACGGCCGCCCGATGTCGGAAACCGCCCACGCGGCGTCGTACTCGAACTCCATGGGTCCGCGATTGGGAATTTGCCAGACGCCCATGCGCACACCGTTAGCCCATACGGACAACGCGCGGGAATGCGATTTGCGCCCGGTCATCACCATTCCGGTGTTGATTCCTGGGTGATTTCGACCGTGGCGTCGCCCCGGTTTTCGACCTGCAATTGCAGGCCGTATGCGCCGAAAAGCGCCAGCAACTGGTTGAGGGTCAACGCGCTGGAGTCGGCTTCGAGCGTCGAGATACGGCTTTGGCTCACCCCTATCCGGATGGCAGCTTCAGCCTGTGTAAGGCCAGCGCGCCGCCGTCCTGCTGCAAGGATTTCGCCCATTTGATGGGAGGTAGCAATAGGCTGCCGCATGGCGATTTATCTGTGACACGAATAAAGGCATTTTATTCGTGTAGCGAATATTTGTCAAATATGCGTGTGGCGAATAGACGCCCATTATCTGCTACACGAATAATTTTCATTTATTCGTTTGGCAGATATCGGCTTGCCAGAGCAGGCGGGGTGGGTCTGAAAGCGAAAAACCCGTCAAATTGACCGATTTTTTCCACCGCTGCGGGTTTTCACGCTTCTTCAGACAAAACGCACAATAATGAGATGACGGTAAGATGCGGTCAGATGCCCACAGGCGACGCCATTGCTTACATTTTCGGCAGCGTCGCTGCAATGACGGGCTCGCCAGGACCCGAGCGTCGAGCGCATGTGCCCCGCTGCGCGACGCTTGCGAGTCCGTCTGCTTGGAGACTAGCCCATGGAAGATTTCGATGAAACGTTGTATGTAGTATGGCGGAGCAACCTGAACGTGCTCGCGGGATCGCCGGCGGGCGGCGCGAGGATTGCGCGCATGATGAGTTTTTCGCCGTCGCATATGAAGCTGATTCTGGCCGGACGACGCGACTTCAGCGAAGAATTTATCCGCGGCGTGGAAACGGTAACTGGCCTGCCGCCGCGCTGGATGGACGACCGTCACGACGGACGCGACATTCCGCCTGAAACGCAGCGCGCGATGGATGAGGAAGCGCCGGCGGCGGTCTTTCGCGGCAATGCCCACCCAGCGCCCAAACGGCCGGTGTTACGCGGGCCTGAACCGCTGCTGTCGCAGACGGAAGCCACACGGCGCATCGCCGACCAGGCGCTGCAGCAAGGCGAGACGCTGCGTCGCGACCAGATATTCCGGCGCAACCGTGATTTGCTGCTGACCGATCTGCGTCGCGTGGAGCGGCAATTGTCGATGGTGCAGCTCGACAGCATCAATGCGCGCGCGGAGGATATGGGTGCATCGGGCAAGCTTGACGGGCCCGTGCGCGCCGATCTCGCAGGGCGTATCGAACAGATCGACAAACATCGGGCCATGCTGATGCAGCACGTTGAAAAACTCGCGACCTTGCTGACCAGTCTGGAAGATTAGCCTGGCAGCTTTTTACGCAACTCGGCTTCGGGCTCGAACGAGATGGCGACCGGGTCGCTTGCAGGGAAGCTTTCGTCCAGTGCTTCGTCGAGGGCAGACTCGACGTGTTCGGCCTCCACGGACGCGGGCTCCGACTTTTGAGGCGGCTTGGCTTTCGATTTCGGCATGGCGGCTCCTTGAGTGAACCAGCAGGTTTTCACTATAGCGGTTCTGTCATGCCTCGCACGACCCGATAAGCCGCCGGCCGCACGCCTGTCCATTTCCTGAACGCGCGATGAAACGCGCTGGGCTCGGCGAACCCCAGCGCATGCGCGATTTCCGCAATGGTCTCGGTGGTATCGGCAAGGCGCGCGATGGCGATGTCACGGCGCAGTGCATCGCGAATGGCCTGGTAGGTCACACCTTCCTGCTTGAGACGCCGGCGCAGCGTGGCTTCTGCCATGTTCAACGCCGTGGCGAGCTGCTCGCTGCCCGGCCATTCGGCGGGCGGCATCTGCCGCAACTTGCGGCGGACCTGTGCGGCCAGTGAATCCACGTTGCGATACTTCACGATGAAATTTGCCGGCGCTGCCCGCAGAAACACCTTGAGCGAGGCGCCGGTCTGGACCACCGGCAAGCGCGCAAAATCCGGCGCGAGATCCACATACGATGCCGATTGCCCAAAGCGCATGTCGTCGCAGAACATCAGCCGGTATTCGGCGGCGGCGCGCGGCTCGGGACAGCGCAGATGCGCCGCCAGCACCGGAATACGCCTGCCCACGAGCCAGCACAACAAACCGTAGATCATGATGAACGCGGTCGCATAGGCGAACATCGGGTGCGGGGCGTCGGCGTCAGTATCTGCAAGCCGGATTCGTACGCGCGTGGCGCAGACCTCGAATTCGCATCGCAGGTCGTCCAGCACCAGCCGCAGGAAACCGGCAATGCGGGTGAGCGCCTGGGCGCCATCGCGTGAGCCGATCGCGGCGTGACAGAGCAGTGCGAAACTGCCGCGGCGCATCGGGTGGCTGTCCTGGCCGAAGAATTCGTCGTCGAGAGCGTCCGCAATCGCGCTCCATAAACGCCCGTATTGCGCTGCCGACACGCGCGCAAGCGGCGCTGCCAGCGATGCAGTGTGAATACCCGCTTGCTCGAGCAGGACATCGCGCCCGATGCCGCCACGCTCGGCGCAACGCAGCGCTTCTTCGACGAGATCGACTGCGATCGTCCCGCGTTCATCTTGTTTGCCGCTGGCTGTTTTCAGCCGGGGTCTGTCCACAGTTCGGGTAGTCACTAGGTGGCGGAATCGCTCAGGAAGCTTGATCGTTTCAGGCATCGCCGAAGCGGATTGCAGCGCCTACACTCCGGTTCGATGGCGCATTTTAAACCCGCGCCTCTTCAAGTATTCCACACGAGCCAGACCGCCATGATCGACAGCTTCCTGACTGATGACCAACGCATGATCCGCGACGCCGCGCGCGACTTTGCCACCGAAGTGCTCGCGCCACACGCAGGCGAATGGGACCGCGCCGCCCGATTACCCGACGCAGTCGTGCGGCAACTCGGCGAGCTCGGCCTGCTCGGCATGATCGTGCCGGCGGAGTGGGGCGGCACGTTCAGCGACTACGTGGCGTACGCGCTGGCTATCGAAGAAATCGCGGCGGGATGCGCGTCGTGCTCGACGTTGATGGCCGTGCACAACTCGGTGGGTTGCGGTCCGATACTCGCGTTCGGCACCGAGGCGCAGAAAGCCGAATATCTGCCGAAACTGGCGACGGGCGAGATCATCGGCGCGTTTTGCCTGACCGAGCCGCAGGCCGGATCGGAGGCGAACAATCTGAAGACCCGCGCGGTGGAACGCGACGGCCAATGGGTGATATCAGGCGCGAAGCAGTTCACGACCAACGGCGCGTGTGCCGGCATGGCGATTGTCTTCGCGATGACTGATCCGGAACTTGGCAAGAAGGGCATATCGGCGTTCATCGTGCCGACGAACACGCCGGGCTTCAACGTCGGGCGGCCCGAACACAAGATGGGCATTCGCGCTTCCGATACCTGCCCGATAACCCTCGATGACTGCACGATCCCCGCAGCCAACCTGCTGGGTGCGCGCGGCGAGGGTTTGAAGATTGCGCTGGCGAACCTGGAGGGCGGACGCATCGGCATCGCGGCGCAGGCGGTGGGCATCGCGCGGGCCGCGTTCGACGCCGCGCGCGCTTACTCGCATGATCGCGTGCAGTTCGGCAAGCCGATCAAGGAACATCAGTCGGTCGCCAATCTTCTCGCCGATATGCAGACCAACCTGAACGCCGCGCGTTTGCTGGTGCTGCATGCAGCCCGCATGCGTACCGAGGGTTTGCCGTGTCTGAGCGAGGCGTCGCAGGCGAAGCTGTTTGCATCGGAAATGGCGGAGCGCGTCTGCTCGCAAGCCATCCAGATCCATGGTGGTTATGGGTACCTGGAGGACTATCCGGTGGAACGTCATTATCGCGATGCGCGTATCACGCAGATCTACGAAGGCACGAGCGAAGTGCAGCGCATGGTGATTGCGCGCCAGCTTTGAGTGGCTGAGAATTCATAAGCGGGTTTGGTGATTCCGCTCCCGCAAAGGCTCACCCTTTCTCACGTCCCGATCAAAAAGAAAACCCCGCGCCGTAACTGCCGCGGGGTTTTTCTACTGCTTACCGATCAACGACTTCCAGCAATTACGGACGGTTGTAATCAACCCCACCGCCTACCGATGCAGCCGGTGCGCCCGACGCCGACGTACCGCTCACCGACGATCCATAGCTGCTTTGCGCCACGCCGTCTCGCGCAGAAACACGTTGCTCGGCGGCCTGGATGTTCGCCGGGTATTGGGTGCGATCCGATGCCGGGTTATAGCCGGCCTGTTCCAGTTGCACTAGCTCGCTGCGAACCTGCGCGCGAGTAACCGGGCTGTTGCTCTGCGCGAACGCGAAGCTCGGTGCGGCCAATGCTGATGCGATGACAACTGCGGGAATGAGTGCCTTGAACATGATGAACCTCCAATGGTTATCGACTACGAAGCTTGCGGTGTCGGCGTTCCGGTGGGCTGGAAGCTGATCGGCATCGCTTGTTTCGATCCGTGAAACGATCTTATTCCTCGGCGATCTAGGTATAAACCCTTAAATAGTAAATACACTGTTGTGATCCGACGAATAAAGCGATCCGGGCTTCAAAACGACCGCTTACATAGGCAGCGGCAAGCGTGCGGACGCGGCGCGTTTATGGGGAACCCCATTCCCCATCGGTGGATATACGCTTCATTCCGTCGCGGGAAGCATTGTTTCCTGCATCCACTGTTGAAGATCAGGAGGTCGCCATGTCCAAGCTTTTTTCGCCGTCCAAACTCGGCCGTTATGAACTCAAGCATCGTGTCGTGCTCGCACCAATGACGCGATTGCGTTCGGACCCGGACGACAATCCGAGCGAGATGATGGTCGAGTACTACAGCCAGCGTGCATCAGAAGGGGCGCTGATGATCACCGAGTCGTCGCACGTGATGAAGAGCGGCCGCGGTTACGCTGGCGGCCCGGGGATCTACGACGATCACCATATCCAAGCCTGGAAAAAGATCGCCGACGCGGTACACGCAAAAGGCGCGCGCATCTTCATGCAGCTCGTTCACGATGGCCGCCAGTCCCACGTCGACCTGACCGGCGGTTCGCCGCCGATAGCGCCGTCCGAAGTACCGTTCGAAGGACTCGCGATGACGCAGGACGGCTGGGTGCCGGTATCGATGCATCGTGCGGTGGGTATCGATGAAATCCCGGGACTTGTCGAAGCTTTTCGCCAGGGTGCGGAGCGTGCGCGCGCAGCGGGGTTCGACGGCGTCGAGATTCATAGCGCGAACGGTTATCTCATCGATACATTCCTGCAGGACGGCACCAACAAACGCACGGATGCCTACGGCGGTTCAGTCGAAAACCGCGCGCGCTTCCTGCTGGAACTGACCGAGGCGGTGAGCTCGGTGTGGGGCGCGGATCGTGTGGGCGTGCGTGTATCGCCCAGTGGTCAGTGGGGTGAAATCTCCGACAGCAACCCGGAAGCGACTTTCGGTTACGTCGCCGAACAACTGAACCGCTTCGGGCTGGCGTATCTGCATATCATCGAACCGCGTGTGAAGGGCGTCGAGACACTGCATGAGGATCAGGCGCCGGTCGCGTCCGTGTTCCTGCGCAAGATCTTCAAAGGGCCGATCATCGCGGCGGGCGGTTTTGATCGTGATGGCGCAGAAGCGATCCTGCAAAAAGGCGACGCAGATTTCGTTGCGTTCGGGCGCTGGTTTGCATCGAATCCGGATTTGCCCAAACGGCTCAAGGACAACTTGCCGTTGAACGACTACGACCGTTCGGCGTTCTGGGGTGGCACGGAGAAGGGCTACACCGACTATCCGTTTTACAGCGAAGAGGCCATGGCCTGCGCGTGAGCATGGATCACGGGGCGAGATCGCGATCCCATGGGGCGATTTCGCCCCAGGTCCGGGTCAGCAAATCGATGAAGATCCGCACCTTCGGTGAGAGATGCCTGCGTGTCGGATACACCGCGCGGATAGGTTGGGTCTCGGGCTGGAGTTCGCGCAGCATGGGTACGAGCTTGCCTGCGCGTACGTTGTCTTCGAGCAGGTAGGTCGGCATGTTGATGATGCCGAAACCGTGCACGGCGGCCGCGACCAAAGCTTCTGCGCTGTCCATTTGCAGGCGCGTCGCGTGGCTCACTTCGTTCGTGGCGGGATCGTTGAACGTCCAGGGTTGCGGCCGTCCCGCGCTCATGAAAAACAGGCACTCGTGGCCAAGGAGATCGCCGGGCGTTTTCGGCGTACCGTGCGCCTTCACGTAGTCCGGCGATGCGCACGTCAGCAAGCGCTGCTGCGCGACCGTGCGGGCAATCAGACGTGAGTCGGGACGCGGATCGCCGATGCGCAACGCAATGTCGATTCCTTCATCGATCAGGTCGACGAACCGGTCCGTGAAGCTCACTTCGGCGCGCAGATCGGGCCATGTCTGCAGGAACGATTCGATGACCGGCATCACATGCCGATGTCCCAGGCCCGAAGGCACGCTGAGCTTCAACACACCGGTGGGCTTCGCGCTGCGTACGGCCATTGCGAGTTCGGTTTCCTCGAGGTCATCCAGTATCTGCGTGCAACGCGAAAAGAACACCTCGCCGTCATCGGTGAGGCTCAGGCTGCGTGGCGTGCGGTTGAGGAGACGCACGTTCAGGCGCTGCTCGAGACGCACGATGCTTTTGCCCACTGCCGAGCGCGTGAGCCCGAGCTGCTTTGCGGCGATCGTGAAGCTTCCCGCCTTCACCACGGCGACGAACATGGCGATATCGTTGATATTTCCGAGTGCCATGGGGCGAAGCTCCAGAGGATGGATTGCGCGAAGCCGGACAGCGTTTGAGCTGCGCCATTGTATTTTGATTCACCGGGGGCGGGGCTACGGGACGATCCAACCCGCATGCAACCCGCATGCAGCAGCCCGTACACGGCAGAAAAATCCGCTTTCCGATACGCTGCAACACGCGGCATCACCTAACCCGCAGTCCAGGAGCAGAAGCCATGACGAAGACAGTGAAGATTCCAGGGCCCGATCATCCGATTACGATCGAGCCGAATCCGTCGCGCATCACGGTGTCCATCGGCGGGCGCGTACTCGCCGATACCCGTGAAGCCCTTACCGTGCGCGAAGCGTCGTATCCGCCGGTCTATTACATTCCTCGCAAGGACGTCGACATGTCCTTGCTCGAACGCACGGACCATGCAACGTACTGCCCTTACAAAGGCGAATGTTCGTACTACAGCATCCCGCTTGGCGGCGAGCGTTCGGCGAATGCGGTGTGGACTTACGAGGACACGTATCCGGCGGTGGCGGAGATCAAGGGTCATCTTGCGTTCTATCAGGATCGTGTCGATGCATTCGAAGTGCATGCCGCCTGATCGTGGCCGGCGGCTTTTGCGTTGAACGCCGTTCGTGCACGTTTTTGCCAGCCGACGTATTTTACGGATGGTGATCGTCCATGAACCATGTGCCTGCCTCTCTTGAACAAAAGACAAAAGACGCAGGGGCTTCTCAATCAACGCTCGAGCGGAGCTTTATGACCACGCAACGTCGCTTGCGGCTGGGCGCTTTCATGCGCCCGGCCACCATTCACACCGGGGCGTGGCGTTACCCCGGCGCCTTCCCCGATGCCAACTTCAATTTCGCGCATCTCAAGCGCTTCGCGCAGACGCTGGAACGCGGGCGTTTCGACGCGTTTTTCATGGCCGATCATCTCGCGGTGCTCAACATGCCTACCCAGGCATTGAGGCGAAGCCACACGGCGACCTCGTTCGAACCGCTCACGTTGCTCTCGGCGCTTGCCGCGGTGACCGAGCACATCGGATTGATTGCAACGGCGTCCACCACGTTCGAAGAGCCGTACCACGTAGCGCGGCGCTTTGCGTCGCTCGATCATTTGAGCGGCGGCCGCGCCGGCTGGAACCTGGTGACGACAGCGAATCCCGATGCCGCGCTCAACTTCGGACTGGACGAACACGTCGAACACGGCGAGCGCTACAAGCGAGGCCGCGAGTTTTTCGATGTCGTGACCGGACTCTGGGATAGCTGGGCCGACGACGCCTTTGTCCGCGATGTTGAAAGCGGCACTTTCTTCGATCCCGCGAAGATGCACGTGCTGAACCACAAGGGCGAGAGCCTCTCGGTGCGCGGCCCGCTCAACATCGCGCGGCCGGTGCAGGGGTGGCCGGTCATCGTGCAGGCGGGGTCATCGGAAGCGGGACGCCAGGTCGCGGCCGAAACCGCCGAAGCCGTCTTCGCCGCGCCGAAGACGCTCGCCGAAGGCCAGCGCTTTTATGCCGACGTCAAAGGCCGCATGGCGCGCCTTGGCCGCGATCCCGAACACCTGAAGATCCTGCCTGCCGCGTTCGTCGTGATCGGCGATTCGCTCGAGGAAGCGCAGGAAAAACGCGCGCTCCTCGATACCTTCGTGCACTACGACAGCGGTATTGCATCGCTTTGCATCATGCTCGGCCACGATGTCTCCGGCTTCGATCCCGATGGTCCGCTGCCCGAGATTCCCGAGACGAATGCGAGCAAGAGCAGCCGGGAACGCGTGATCGAATGGGCGGCGCGCGACAACCTCACGATTCGCCAGCTCGCGCAGCGCGTAGGCGGTTACTCGGGGCTTGAGATGGTGGGCACGCCCTCCATGATCGCCGACCAGATGGAGCAATGGCTCGTTGAAGGGGGCTCGGATGGTTTTAACGTGATGTTCCCGTACCTGCCCGGCGGCCTGGACGATTTCGTCGATAAAGTCGTGCCGGAACTGCAGTCTCGCGGCATTTTCCGGCGTGAATACGAAGGCCGAACGTTGCGGGAAAATCTCGGCCTGCCGCGGCCGGAAAACCGCTTTTTCAAAGCAGGGGCGTGAGGTGACAGGAACCGGTTGGAAGGCCGCGCGAAACTCCAGACAAGACAGCGTATAAAATCAATTCCCTGGGGCGCGTTTCCAGGCGCCCCGCCAAAGGACGAACGCAACTCATGGGACATTCACAAGCAGAGAAGGCGGCAACGCACCAGCGCATTGTCGAAGTGGCGGCGCGGCGCTTCAGGGAGCTTGGACTCGATGGTATCGGCGTCGCCGATGTGATGAAGGAAGCCGGCATGACCGTCGGCGGTTTCTACAAGCACTTCGAATCGCGCGACGAGCTGGTAACCGAAGCGCTCGACGTCGCGTTCGAAAGCCTTGACGCATGGGAAGCACGGGTCAAGTCTCTCGAGATGGGCGTGCGCGATTATCTGAGCGAAGCGCACCGGGATTCGCCAGGCAGGGGCTGTGCGCTGGGGGCGCTGCTGGGTGACGTCGCGCGCAGTAGCGACGCCACGCGCGACGTGTACACCGAGCGCGTCAAACACAACATCGGATTCTCGGAAAGTCTGCTCGATATTGCCGACCCCGCCGCACGCCGCGCTCGCGCCATTCTGCAATTCACTGCGTGCCTTGGCGCAATCGGGCTGGCGCGGGCGGTGTCGGACCCGGTTTTATCGAAGGAAATACTCGACAGCGTCGCGGGACAGCTCATTACCCTGCTTCCCGGGCCGCCGGCGTGACTTCATGCGCCTAAACCAGCGTTGTCGGTAGAAACTAGTGTTGAAGCGGTGCGGGCAATCCATTACATTCGACGCGTTGTCCAGATGTCGATCATCGGGCGTAAAACCGGATGATCCGCAAACCACTACAAAATGACGTTCCTTGGAGATTTACAATGAAAGCGATCGCACTGGTTTCCTTATCCGCGCTGTTGATGGCGGCATCCGGCCTGGCCATGGCCCAGAGCGGCGGCGGCAACGGCGCGGATAAGGAAACCAGTGCGATCGCTTTCATTGTAAATCTCCAAGGAACGTCATTTTGTAGTGGTTTGCGA
>NZ_JBSIPA010000124.1:0-14878 GCF_053574605.1 Caballeronia sp. M23-90
ACGGATGTGGGTGTGGCGGGCTTCACGGTCTCCAACCTCGATCTGCCCGATGCACGCCAGCCATGGGAAAACGCCCGCGACAGTGCCGTGCCGGTGCCGCAGCGCAACCCCTCGGACAATAACGAACCGTATGGACGGCCGGAGCGCATTGCTTCGCCGTTGCAGATCATGATCGACGGCCCCGTCGGCGCGGCCGCGTTCAACAACGAATTCGGCCGGCCCAATCTGGGCGGCTATTTCCGCGCATATGAACAGAACGCCGCAGGGCGCGTGCGCGGTTATCACAAGCCGATCATGATCGCGGGCGGTATCGGCAATATCTCGGACCAGCACACGCACAAGATGGATCTGCCGGCGGGATCGTTGCTGATCCAGATCGGCGGCCCGGGCATGCGGATTGGCATGGGCGGGGGCGCCGCGAGTTCGATGGCGACCGGCGCGAACACCGCGCAACTCGACTTCGATTCCGTCCAGCGCGGCAACCCGGAAATCCAGCGGCGTGCGCAGGAAGTCATCAATGCGTGCTGGCAGTTGGGCGCGCAGAACCCGATCCTGAGCATCCACGATGTGGGCGCGGGCGGGTTATCGAATGCATTCCCCGAACTGGTCGATGGCGCCGACAAGGGCGCGCGTTTCGAATTGCGCCGCGTGCAACTGGAAGAGTCGGGCTTGTCGCCGCGCGAGATCTGGTCGAACGAAGCGCAGGAGCGTTACGTCCTGGCGATCGCGCCGGAAAGCCTGCCGGCCTTCGAAGCCATCTGTACGCGTGAACGTTGTCCGGTCGCTGTCGTGGGTGTTGCGACAGAAGAGCGCCAGCTCAAGCTGATCGACGACGAGAAGAACGCCGATCAGGCGCTCGAACCCGTCGACATGCCCATGGAAGTCCTGCTCGGCAAGACGCCCAAGATGCATCGCGATGTCAAGCGCGAAGTGCTGGTGTTCGAACCCGTCGATGTAACCGGCCTGGTGTTGTCGGAGGTCGCGGTGAGCGTGTTGAAGCACCCGACAGTCGCCAGCAAGTCGTTCTTGATCACCATCGGCGACCGGTCGGTGGGCGGCACGACGGCGCGTGACCAGATGGTCGGCCCGTGGCAAGTGCCCGTCGCCGATTGCGCAATCACGACCATGGATTACGCCGGCTTCCGCGGCGAGGCGATGACCATCGCCGAGCGTACGCCTTTGGCCGTGATCAACGCGCCCGCGTCGGGCCGCATGGCCGTCGGCGAAGCTGTGACGAACATTGCTTCGGCGCCCATCGAATCGTTGAACAAGCTGAAGCTCTCCGCCAACTGGATGGCCGCATGCGGCAGTCCAGGCGAAGACGCAGCGTTGTTCGACACGGTGAAGGCCATCGGCATGGAGTTGTGCCCGGCGCTCGGTATCAGCATTCCGGTGGGCAAGGATTCGCTGTCGATGCGCACCAAGTGGCAGGACGCAACGGGCGTGGCGAAGGAAGTCGTGTCGCCGGTGTCGCTGATCATCTCGGCGTTCGCGCCGGTCGAAGACGTGCGCCGTCAGCTCACGCCGCAATTGCAGCGTGGCACGGATACCGTGCTGATTTCCATCGACCTCGGCCGCGGCAAGAACCGCCTTGGCGGGAGCATTTTGGCGCAAGTCACGCAGCAGATTGGCGACGCTGTACCTGACGTTGATGACGCCGAGGACCTCAAGCGTTTCTTCAACGTCATTCAATCGCTGAACGCGGCGGGCAAATTGCTTGCGTATCACGATCGTTCCGATGGCGGCCTGTGGGCGACCGTGTGCGAAATGGCATTCGCGGGACACGTGGGTGTATCGATGAACGTGGACATGCTGATCCTCGATCCGACCCACGAATCCGATTACGGCGATGCCAAGGACTGGGCGAAGCAGACCAGTGGACGTCGTGAGGACCGCACCATTCGTGCGTTGTTCTCCGAGGAACTGGGTGCGGTGATCCAGGTCCGTCTGTCAGAGCGCGATGCCGTGCTGGCCGCGTTGCGCGAACATGGACTGTCTGCGTGTTCGGAAGTCATCGGCAAGCCGAACGATCGTGACGTCATCGAGATCTATCGTGACGCGAAGAAGGTCTTCGATGCGCCGCGCCATGAATTACAGCGCGCGTGGAGCGAAGTGAGCTGGCGCATTGCACGGTTGCGCGACAACCCCGCGTGCGCCGACGCCGAGTACGACGCGTTGCTCGACGCAAACGATCCGGGCATTTCGCCGGTTCTCACCTTCGATCCGGCGCAGGATGTCTCGGCTCCGTTCGTTGGCAAGGGTACGCGTCCGCGTGTCGCGATCCTGCGCGAGCAGGGCGTGAATTCGCATCTGGAAACGGCTTACGCGTTCGATCGTTCAGGGTTCGACACCCATGACGTTCACATGAGCGATTTGCTGGAAGGGCGAGTCACGCTGGCGGACTTCGCGGGTGCGGTTGCGTGCGGCGGGTTCTCGTATGGCGACGTGCTGGGTGCAGGCGAAGGCTGGGCCAAGACGATCCGGTTCAATCCGCGTCTCGCCGACATGTTCGCCGAGTTCTTCGGCCGCACGGATACCTTTGCGCTGGGCATCTGCAATGGTTGCCAGATGATGAGCAGCCTTGCATCGATGATTCCTGGCGCCGACGCATGGCCCAAGTTCACACGCAACAAATCGGAGCAGTTCGAGGCGCGGTTTTCATCGGTTGAAGTGCAGAGTTCGCCATCGATCTTCTTTGCCGGAATGGAAGGTTCGCGGCTTCCGGTCGCCGTTGCGCACGGTGAAGGCTTTGCAGATTTCTCGCAGCAGGGCGACAAGTCGAACGCCCTGGTCGCAATGCGCTTTGTCGATAACCAGGGTGCCGCGACCGAGCGGTATCCGTTCAATCCGAACGGGTCGCCGGAGGGCATTACGTCGGTGACCACACCGGACGGGCGCTTTACGGTGCTGATGCCGCACATGGAGCGTGTGCACAGGAATGTGCAGATGAGCTGGACGCCAAACGACTGGACCGCCGATGCCAGCCCGTGGCTGCGTGTGTTCCAGAACGCGCGGCGCTGGGTGGGTTAAGGCGCAGCAAAAAAAAGCCGCTCGAAAATCATCGAGCGGCTTTTTTACGTCTGCACTAAAACGTTGTTACTTGATAACCGCTTTCTTGCGCAAATCCTCTTCGAACGCAGCCAGCTTCTCCTGCTGGATCTGCTGCGCAATCTGCGCCTTCACCTGCTCGAGCGGCGGCGGAGCGACATCGCGCACGTCGTCCAGACGGATAATGTGCCAGCCAAACTGCGTCTTCACCGGCGTATCCGTCATCTCACCCTTCTTCAACTTCTCAGCGGCCGCACCGAACTCCGGCACGTAGGCCTGCGGGCTAGACCAGTCCAGGTCACCGCCGTTCTTGCCCGATCCTGGATCCTTTGAAAACTGTTTCGCCAGGTCTTCAAAGCTCGCGCCACCCTTGATCTTCGCGATCAGATCCTTCGCCTGCGCTTCGTTATCGACCAGGATGTGATGCAGGTGATATTCCTTGCCGCCACCGGCCTGCTTGACCATGTCGTCGTAACGCGCCTTGATCTCGGCATCCGTCGGCGCATTGGCCTTCACATAGTCTTCAATCAACGCACGCAAAACCACCGTTTGCTGGGCCACTGCGATCTGCGCCTTCACGTCGGGACGGGTGGCGATACCGCGGCGGGCCGCTTCCTGCATCAGGATTTCGCGATTGACCAGTTCCTGGCGCACAGCCGCCTGCAATTGCGGCGTGTCCTGCTGGCCTTGCTGGACCAGTTGCGCGACGAGGGCGTCGACGCGGGATTTGGGAATCGGCGTGCCGTTGACCACGGCAATGTTCTGAGCGAAAGCAGGCGCTGCCGCGAACGCGGCCAGCAATACCCAAATACGGGGGTTTTTTAGAATCATAGATGGTTCCTGATCAGGACGAGGGCTGGAAATTCTGGAATGAATTGAAGGTGTCTCGAACACGTAAGTCCGCAGCAACCCCGAGGGCTATTCGAACTGGTCTGCGAATTCTTCAGGCGTGTAAGCCTTGATGGCAAGGGCGTGAATGCCTCGCCGCATCTCGTCGGCCAGCGCATCATACACTAGCCGGTGCCGCGCCACGCGTGGCTTCCCGGCGAATCCGGCGGCCACGATGGTCACCGTATAGTGGCTTCCTGCCGACGCCCCGGCGTGCCCGGCATGCGCTGCGCTGTCGTCATCGATATGAACGGATTGCGCGTTAAGCGCCGCATTCAGCCGCGCTTCAAGGTGCGCGATCTTGCCTTCGGCGGACGCGTTGACGAAGTCATCTGTGGAGGTCGGATCGCTCATTTGCCTTCATCCTCTTTCATGTACTTCGCGAGCCACAAACTCTGCGCGACGATAAAAACGAGCAAGCACCCGGTCGCGCCGAACAGCTTGAAGTTGACCCATTGGTCGGTGGTGTAGTTGTAGGCCACGAACAGGTTCACCACGCCGAGGATCGCAAAAAACACGGCCCACGCGAGATTCAACTGGCCCCACACGCGATGCGGCAGCACGATCTGCTTGCCCATCATCGCCTCGATGAGATTCTTGTTGAAGATGCCTTGTGACACGATCAGCGCGCCGGCGAAAAGCCAGTAAAGCGCGGTGGGTTTCCACTTGATGAACGTATCGTTATGCAGCACGAGCGTTGCCCCGCCGAACACGACCACGACGCCCAGGCTCACCCACAGCATGGGATCGACCTTGCGATGCCGGAACGCGACCCATGCAATCTGCACCAGCGTGGCGACAATCGCGACCGCGGTGGCGGTGTAGATGCCCCAGATCTTGAATGCGACGAAGAAGAGGAGGATCGGAAACAGATCGAACAGAAATTTCATGTCGTTGGGACGGGGAGGGGCATCGAATTGGAAGCGCACGTGCGGCGGACGTGCCCGGGATCGAATCGGATTCGGAGCCGGCACGAAACGACGCGCGCGTTTTTAGGGTGACCGTTAGTAAGCAGCCACTGAAAAAGCGTTGACAGTGGCCAGAAAAAAGGCGGCTTACCGGAGTAAGCCGCCCTTGTACTTACTTGGGTTCGAATTGTAGCGCAGCCGAGTTGATGCAGTAGCGCAGGCCGGTTGGCGCCGGGCCGTCTTCGAAAACGTGGCCCAGATGCGCGCCGCAGTTATTGCATTGCACTTCGATGCGCAGCATGCCGTGCGCGCGATCCGTCTTTTCCTTGATGACTTCGCCGTTGATGGGCTTGAAGTAGCTCGGCCAGCCGCACCCGGCGTCGAATTTCGTGTCCGATTCGAACAGCGGCGTGCCGCAGCACACGCAGTCATAGATGCCGCGTTCCGTGTGATCCCAGTATTCGCCTGTGAACGGCCGCTCGGTGGCGGCGTGGCGCGTGACCTGGTACTGGATATCGGTCAGCTCCTTCTTGTACGTGGCGTCGTCTTTCTGCAGCGGTGCAGCGGGTTCCTTCGTGAGGTCGTCTCGGTTCATAATTTATCTCCAGAGCGGTAGAGCGGCTTTGATATCCGGCTCAGGTATTTGGGGGCGGTTTCAGGAAGAACAACTCACTTCCAGGTCGCTTGCCCAGTCGGGCGGCAGTCCGGCGTAGGCTTCGAACTCGGGTTGTTCATCAAAAGGATGGCGCAGCACCCGTGCCAGCCGCTCGACTTCCGAAAAATCCTTTTCCTTTGCAAGGCGAATGGCATTCTCGGCCAGATGATTGCGCAGGATGAATTTCGGATTCACGGCGTTCATGGCCGCGGCACGTTCTTCGTCGCCGCGTGTTTCCTCCGACAAACGTTGCCGGTACTCGTTCGCCCAGACATCGAAAGCGTCGCGATCGAGGAACAGATCGCGAACGGGTGCATCGCCGGAAGCATTTGCCTTGCGCAGTTTCGCAAGGTTGCGGAACGTCAGTGTGAAATCGGCGCGATTCGCGTTCATGACTTCGAAGAGGCGATTGGCCAGTTTGTCATCGCCGTCCCGGATTTCGGCCAGGCCGAGTTTCGCGCGCATACGCTGTTCGAGCGCCGGTGCAAACCGGTCCCTGAAGCCTTCCAGGACACGCTGCGCATCCTCGATGATTTTTTCGGTGCGCACGTCCTCGCCATATTGCGGGCCGAACAGCGGCACCAGCGCCTGCGCAAGACAGAAGAGGTTCCAGTAGCCAATCTGCGGCTGCATCTTATACGCGTACCGGCCCTGCGAATCCGAGTGATTGCAGATGTGATTGGCGTTGAAGCCATCGATAAACCCAAACGGCCCGTAGTCGATCGTCAGCCCGAGGATCGACATGTTGTCCGTGTTCATCACGCCGTGGCAAAAACCGACGGCTTGCCAGTCCGCCATCAGGTCGGCGGTGCGCAACGTGACTTCGCCGAGGAGCGCGAGGTACGGGTCATCGGCTTCGCGGCATTGCGGATAAAACCGGTCGATGACGTGATCCGCGAGCCTGCGCAATTCGTCCAGCCGATCGTTCGTGTAGAAGTGCTCGAAGTGCCCGAAGCGCACGAAACTCGGCGCGACACGCGTCACGACGGCCGCCGTCTCCATGGTCTCGCGGCGTATCGGCTGGTCCGATCCCGTGACGCACAAGGCGCGTGTGGTCGGAATGCCAAGATGGTGCATGGCTTCCGAGCAGAGATATTCGCGGATCGATGAACGCAGGACCGCGCGGCCGTCGCCCATGCGCGAATATGGCGTGCGTCCCGCGCCCTTGAGCTGCAGTTCGAGCCGTTTGCCGTCATGTTCGATCTCGCCAAGGCCCATCGCGCGTCCGTCACCGAGCTGTCCCGCCCAGACGCCGAACTGATGGCCCGAATAAACCGATGCATACGGCAGCTCATCGGCGGGCAGATCGCGCGTGGTATTGCCCGTGAAATAGTCGATAAACGCCGGATCCTGCGCGTGAGTCGAGTTCAAGCCGACATTGAAGCCGAGCTCGGCAGCGGTATCGGCGGAGAATCCGACCAGATAGGGCGCGGGCAAGGGCGAGGCGGGCAGGCGAGTGAGGAACGCGGAGCCGAGCGCGACGAATGAATCACGCCGGTCGGTTTCGATCGATCCGATCAGCTTGCTTACCGGTCCCGAACTCGCATCCGAGGTCGCATCCGAGTCCGTCAATTCGGCTTCTGCAGCGGCACTGACAGCCATACCGCTTGGGGAAAACGACATATTGAGCACCTCATGGTTAACCGATATTGTAAATCCGCGCCCGCGCCGCTGCTGGAGCCCGCTCTTAGCCTTATCCGCGTTGGCTTTGAGACAAAATCAGATATTGCTTAGTCGAGAAACACTCAACAAGAAACACCCAGCATCAAATCCCGTGCATCCGGACTTGTGAGGAACTTGCCCATGACGTCGCCGCTTTTAGGCCAGATGATGGATGTACCGCTACTCGCTTCATCGCTGATTTCCCATGCTTCCCGCCATTTCGGCGCTACCGAGATCGTTTCGCGCCGCATTGAAGGCGACATTCATCGCTACACCTGGCGCGATTGCGAAAAACGCGCGAAGCAGCTTGCGCAGGCGCTGATCGGGCTGAATGTGCAGCCGGGCGAGCGCGTTGGCACGCTGGCGTGGAACGGGTATCGTCATCTGGAGTGCTATTACGGCGTGACCGGTATGGGCGCGGTCTGCCACACCATCAACCCGCGGCTTTTCCCCGACCAGATCGCGTTCATCATCAATCACGCCGACGACGAATACGTCGCCTTCGACATGACCTTCACGGCGCTTGTCGACATCATCGCGCCGCAGTGTCCGAACGTGAAAGGCTGGATCGCTCTCGGCGACGAAGCGTGCATCAGCACCCATCTCGCCGATATGGCCACGCCCGTCACGAGCTACGAAACGCTGCTCGCGAAACACGATGGCGACTACGAATGGCCCATGCTCGATGAACGTTCGGCATCGTTTCTCTGCTATACATCGGGCACGACCGGCAATCCGAAGGGCGCGCTGTACACGCATCGCTCGACGGTCCTGCATGCCTTCGGCGCAGCGCTTCCCGACGCCATGGCCTGTTCCTGCCGCGATTCGATCTTGCCCGTCGTGCCGATGTTCCACGTCAATGCATGGGGCATTCCGCACGCGGCGCCGCTGGTTGGCGCGAAGCTCGTGCTGCCCGGCAATTGTCTCGATGGAAAATCGCTCTACGAACTGATGGAAGCCGAAGGCGTGACGTACTCGGCCGGCGTGCCGACCGTCTGGCTGGGTTTGCTGAACTACGTGAAGCAGGCTGGCGTGCGCTTCAATACGTTGCAGCGCACGGTCATTGGCGGCTCGGCTTGTCCGCCGGCGATGCTGCGCACGTTCGAGGACGATTATGGCGTCGAGGTCATTCATGCCTGGGGCATGACGGAAATGTCGCCGCTCGGCACGCTCGCCAAGCTCAACTGGGAGCAACGCCAGCGCTCGCCAGAAGAACAACGCCATCTGCGCGAGAAGCAGGGCCATGTGATGTTCGGCGTCGACATGAAAGTCGTCGGCGATGACGGCAACGAACTTCCCTGGGACGGCAAATCATTCGGCGATCTCTACGTGCGCGGGCCGTGGGTGATCGACCGGTATTTCCGGAAGGACGATTCGCCGCTCGTCGATGGCTGGTTTCCCACCGGCGATGTCGCGACCATCGATACCGACGGTTTCATGCACATCACCGATCGCAGCAAGGACGTGATCAAGTCAGGCGGCGAGTGGATCAGCTCGATCGATCTGGAAAACATCATGATGTCGCATCCGCAGGTAGCCGAGGCCGCGTGCATTGCGTGCTCGCACCCAAAGTGGACAGAGCGGCCGCTGATCGTGGTCGTGCTGCGTCCTGAGGCAACCGTCACGCGCGAGGAACTGCTCGCGTTCTACGACGGCAAGGTGGCGAAGTGGTGGCGCCCGGACGACGTTGTTTTCGCCGATGAACTTCCGCACACGGCCACGGGCAAGCTGCAAAAGCTCCGGTTGCGCGAAATGTATCGGGAGCATGTGTTGCCGACGGTCGGTGAAAGCGTCGACTAGCCCGCCATTCAGCGGGCTGCCGCCGCGCAGCCCGTTTCCTGTTTCCTGTTTCCCGCCTTCCATCTCCGCCATCCCGTAATAACAAAATTGAACGAGCGTTCGTTTTTGTGTATTCTTGCCGGGTGGCTCAAATCCAAAGCATCACAATCACAGCATCACGCGAATCAGCGCCTTCCGGATTTTTGCCGGAAGATAGATGGCGCATCGAATGGAGGAAGACGAAATGGCAGTGGATTACACGACCCGCGACGGCATCGCCGTCATCACGCTGAATAACCCGCCGGTCAACGGCCTCGGGTTCTCCACGCGGCTTGGCATTGTCGAAGGCATCGAAAGAGCGCAGGCCGATGCGTCGGTCAGGGCCATCGTCCTGATCGGTGCGGGCAAGGCGTTCTCCGGCGGCGCCGATATCACCGAGTTCAACACGCCGAAGGCCACGCAGGAACCGACGCTGCATACGGTCATCAAGGTCGTGGAAGCCAGCCCGAAACCCGTCGTGGCCGCGATCCATAGCGTCGCAATGGGCGGGGGCCTCGAGCTTGCGCTGGGCGCGCATTATCGGATTGCTTCGGCGGGCGCGCAGATCGCGTTGCCTGAAGTCAAGCTTGGTTTGCTCCCGGGCGCCGGCGGCACGCAGCGCCTGCCGCGCGCGGTGGGTCTCGAAACCGCGTTGAACATGATCGTCTCCGGCGCGCCGGTGATGTCGGAGAAACTCGCCGGATCGGGCTTGTTCGACCAGATGGCCGAAGGCGACCTGCTCGACGCAGCCATCGAGTTCGCCCAAGAAGCCGGGGCGCAAAACGGGCCGCATCCGTTGGTTCGTGAGCGCAAGATCGAGCATCCGAACGCGGAAGGGTTCATCCAGTTCGGGCGCAACATGGTCACGCCGCTGGCGAAGAATTTTCCGGCGCCGCTTAAATGTATCGATGCAGTCGCGGCCGGCGTAAAGCTCGGCTTCGACAAGGGCCTGGCGGTCGAGCGCGAGTGTTTCGTGGCGCTCGTGCAGACGCCCGAAAGCCGCGCCTTGCGCCATGCATTCTTCGGCGAACGCGCGGCGAGCAAGATTCCCGACGTGCCGTCGAACACGCCCGTTCGCAAGATCGAACGCATCGGCGTGATCGGCGCAGGGACGATGGGCGGCGGTATTGCGATGAACTTCATCAACGCCGGATTGCCGGTGACGTTGCTCGAAACGAAACAGGAAGCGCTTGACCGCGGTCTTGCGACCATTCGCAAGAACTACGAAAGCGCTGTGAAGAAAGGCCGGCTGACGGCGGAGAAACTCGAAGAACGGCTTGCGCTGATCACGCCGACCCTCGCGTATAAGGACCTGAAGGACGCCGATCTCATCGTCGAAGCGGTGTTCGAGGAACTCGGCGTGAAAGAACAGGTGTTCTCCAGACTGGATCAAGTGGCGAAGAAGGGCGCGATCCTGGCATCGAATACTTCCACGCTCGATGTCGACAAGATTGCCGCGTTCACCAAGCGCCCCGAAGACGTCGTAGGCATGCATTTCTTCAGCCCGGCCAACGTGATGAAGCTGCTCGAAGTCGTGCGTGGCGCGAAGACATCGAAGGACGTGCTCGCCACCGTCATGCAGCTCGCGAAGAAGATCAAGAAGACGGCGGTGGTGTCGGGCGTGTGCGACGGGTTTATCGGCAACCGGATGATCGAGCAGTACTTGCGTCAGGCGCTGTTCATGCTCGAAGAAGGCGCATTGCCGGCGCAAGTCGATCGCGCGATCGAAAAGTTTGGCTTTGCGATGGGACCATTCCGCATGAGCGATCTGGCGGGCAATGACATTGGCTGGGCGATTCGCAAGCGGCGCTATCAGGAGAAGCCGGACCTGAAGTATTCGAAGATCGCAGATCGTTTGTGCGAGACGGGGCGCTTCGGCCAGAAGACCGGCGCGGGATGGTACGACTACAAGGCCGGTGACCGGACGGCGCATTCGTCGAAAATCGTGGACGAGATGATCGTTGCGTATTCGCAGGAACAAGGCGTCGAGCGCCGCAAAATTTCGGACGATGAGATCGTCGAACGCCTCGTCCTCGCGCTCGTGAACGAAGGCGCGTTGATTCTGGATGAGGGGATTGCGTCGAAGGCATCGGACATCGATATGGTCTACCTGACGGGCTACGGTTTCCCGCTGCATCGCGGCGGCCCGATGTTGTATGCGGACACGATCGGCCTCTACAACGTCGAACGTGCGATGCGCAAATACGCCGCGCAGCCCAATGGCGATGCATGGAAGCCTGCGGCGAGCGTGACCGGACTGGCGGCCGCCGGCCGTGGTTTCAATAGCTGAAAACCGTAAAGCGAGGCATCAATGAAAGGCGCAGACGAAGTCCTTCTCGTGATCGATGTCCAGAATGATTTCATGCCGGGCGGCGCATTGGCCGTCGCTCACGGCAATGAAGTCGTGCCCGTGATCAACCAGCTTGCGCACGCGTTTTCGCATGTCGTCGTGACGCAGGACTGGCATCCGGCGAAGCATATTTCGTTTGCCGAGCATCACGCGGGCCGCGCGCCTTTCGACATGACCACGCTTCACTACGGCGAGCAGGTCTTGTGGCCGACGCACTGCGTGCAGGACACCGAAGGCGCGGCGTTGCATCGTGATCTCCATGTGCCGCATGCGCGGCTCGTTATCCGCAAGGGCCACCATGTGGGCGTCGATAGTTACTCGGCCTTCATGGAAGCCGATCGCGTCACGCCGACGGGCCTCACGGGTTATCTGCGCGATGCGGGTGTGAAGCGCGTCTTCTGCTGCGGACTGGCGACGGATTATTGCGTCGGGTGGTCCGCGCTCGATGCACGCAGCGCAGGCTTCGAAGCGGTCGTCATCGACGATGCCTGCCGCGCGATCAATCTGAACGGATCGCTGGAACGCGCGTGGGCGCAGATGGCGGCGGCAGGCGTGGAGCGGATCGTCTCGGCGGATCTGCTGCGCCCGTAGCTACGCCCGTAGTGATCAACATCAACATTATTCGTATTCGAAGTGGAGACAGGAATGACTGACGCGGTAATCGTATCGACGGCACGCACGGGTCTCGCCAAATCTTGGCGCGGCGCATTCAACATGACGCATGGCGCGACGCTCGGCGGTCATGTGACGCAGGCGGCAGTGGCGCGCGCGGGCATCGACCCGGCGCGTGTGGAAGACGTGATCATGGGTTGTGCGAATCCGGAAGGCGCGACGGGCATGAACATCGCACGGCAGATCGCGTTGCGCGCGGGACTGCCCGTGAGCACGCCGGGCATGACCGTGAACCGCTTTTGCTCATCCGGGCTGCAGACTATCGCGCTCGCGGCGCAACGCGTGATTGCCGGCGAAGGCGACGTTTATGTGGCCGGCGGTGTGGAATCGATTTCGTGTGTGCAGAACGAGATGAACCAGCACATGCTCTTCGATGGCTGGTTGAAGGAACATAAGCCAGGCATCTACTGGTCGATGCTGCAGACCGCCGAGAACGTCGCGAAGCGCTATGAAATATCGAAGGAACGCCAGGACGAGTACGGCGTGCAATCGCAGTTGCGCGCGGCCGCCGCTCAAGCTGCGGGCAAGTTCAACGACGAGATCGTGCCGATCACGGTGCTTGCCGGTATCGCCGATAAAACCACGGGCCGTGTGTCCACAAAGGAAGTCACGCTTTCCTCCGATGAAGGCATTCGCGCCGATACGACGCTCGAAGGGGTATCGAAGATTCGCACCGCGATGCCCGGTGGCGTGATCACGGCGGGCAATGCAAGCCAGTTTTCCGATGGCGCATCGGCTTGCGTGGTGATGAATGCATCGGTAGCCGAAAAGGAAGGGTTGAAGCCGCTCGGGATTTTCCGGGGCTTCGCCGTTGCGGGTTGCGAGCCGGATGAAATGGGTATTGGACCGGTGTTTGCCGTGCCGAAGCTGCTGAAGAAAGCCGGCCTCAAGGTCAGCGATATCGACCTGTGGGAACTCAACGAAGCGTTCGCCGTGCAAGTGCTGTATTGCCGCGATACGTTGGGCATTCCGGCGGATCGATTGAACGTGAACGGCGGGGCGATTGCGGTGGGGCATCCGTATGGCGTGTCGGGCGCACGATTGACGGGGCATGCGTTGATCGAAGGGAAGCGGCGTGGCGCGAAGTTCGTCGTGGTGACGATGTGCATCGGCGGCGGGCAGGGCGCGGCGGGGTTGTTTGAAGTGGTGTAGGCGGGCGGTTGGCTGGGGTTTAACCCGGGCAACCGGCTGTAGGGCGCTGGCGAAACGTGGGATAATCGCTACGGGTGGGGTTTGAGCACGAACAGAGTCGCGCAGCCGTCGATTTCGCATTGAAAATGGCGCGCGAACTCATCGGGACAAAAAAAGAGTCTTGTGCCTTCTACGCCACGTCATTTCAACGACGTCAAGGACACAAGCGCCAGGATGGTTTCACATCGCTTTGGCTGAGTCGGACACGGAACACAGAACAAGCCACCGATGGGTGGCTTTTTTATTGCTGCGTTGTTATTGCTGCGTTGTTGTTACCCAGCGCGTCGCAGGTTTTTGCGTCCACGCCATGAACATCGGAATCTGTTAATTTTATGCGTTGAGCAAGAACCCGCAAACGCTAACGAACCAAGGTGATCAAGTTGTTACGACACATCGTCATGTGGAAACTAAAGGAAAGCGCCGAGGGCGGCACGCGCGCTGAGAACATCGTCAAGCTGAAGGCCAAGCTCGAAAGCTGCCGCAGCATCGTTTCAGGGCAGGGACACTTCGAAGTCGGCGTGGCGCAGGACGGCTACGAAGCCACGTGCGACGTAATCCTCGTTTCGGATTTCGATAACAAGGAAGCGCTGCACGCATATCAGGTCCATCCCAAGCACGTGGCAATCAAGGACTTCGTGGCGGCGGTGCGGGAATCGCGTCAATGCATCGACTATGAAGTCTGATCTCATGACTGACTCCTTCGCGCTTCCTGAAAGTCCGTTCGTCGACTCGCTCGGAGTCCAGCTCATCTGCGCCGAAGACGGCGCGAGCGAAGTTTTGCTGCCGCTGACCGCCACGCACATGAACACGTGGGGCATCGCGCACGGCGGCGTCACCATGACACTCGCCGATGTCGCTCTTGCAATGGCCGCGCGCAGCCTTGCGGGCACGGGTATCGGCGTAGTTACGGTCGAAATGAAAGTCAACTTCATGCAACCGGGCCGCGGCGAGCTTCGAGCGTTCGCACGCGTGCTGCATCGGTCCACCACCATGGCGTATTGCGAGGGCGAAATCCGCGACAGCGAAGGGCATTTCGTCGCCAAGGCACTTGGTACTTTCAAATACATGCGCCGGCTTGCAGTCGGGCGCGACATTGCACAGCAACGCCTTCGATCAGACCCGTCGGCGAAACCCGGTCCAAGCGACGCCTGATCCGCAGGGCCCGACCATAGACCGAACAGGAGTATCACGATGTCCGAAAACGCCGCAATCAATCGTCAGGTTCTGCTTGTCTCGCGCCCGCAAGGCGCGGCAAGCGTAGATAACTTCAAGCTCGTTGAAACGCCCCTTGCACCGCTGGCCGACGGTCAGCTACGCGTGCGCAACCACTACCTTTCACTCGATCCCTACATGCGCGGCCGAATGGACGATTCGAAATCGTACGCCGCGTCGCAACCGCTCAACGAAGTGATGATCGGTGGAACCGTGGGCGAGGTGGTGGAATCGAAGAATCCGAAGTTTGCAGTCGGTGACAAGGTCGTCGGAACCTATGGCTGGCAGGAATTCGGCACGTCGGACGGCAAGGGTCTGCGCAAGGTCGACGATACCCATATTCCGCTTTCAGCCTATCTCGGCCCGGTCGGCATGCCCGGCGTGACGGCGTGGCTTGGGCTGAACAAGATCATCGAACCGAAGGCGGGTGAGACGGTGCTCGTCAGCGCGGCGAGCGGCGCGGGGGGCAGCGTA
>NZ_JBSIPA010000125.1:0-14928 GCF_053574605.1 Caballeronia sp. M23-90
TGGAAACCTTGTTCTATTTGCCGTGGAATCGGCATTAACTTTGCCGTGGAATCGGCATTAACTTTGCCGTGGAATTCGTGATTTTTTTCCCGTGGAATCCTTGTTCGCGATGGCGTGGAATACGCAGGTACGCGCTACATTGATAGCGGACTGCTTGATAATTTAACAGCGTTTGGAACCGACGGGTGGCGCCGCCGCAGGGTACATGGCGCGACAAACGCCTGGAGACGTGTTTTGATCAAAGTGTCGCGCAAGTCGTTTTATAAGTCATGAACACTGCAATTTGGTGTAGATTTTCAACGTCGACTGCGGGGGCGCTACAATAGGAATCCGGCGCAGCGGCATTGCTTAAAGACAATGCACATAGAGGCGAGTATGAAAACCAAAACCACTGCCACGGTGCTACTGTTCGCTCTCACATGGATCAGTCACGCGTACGGGCAGGGAGAGCGCTGGACCGACGCGCAAACTGCTGGAGTTGTTTTCGTGGCAAATCAAGCGGAAATTGCAACAGGAGTTTTAGCACTTCGCAGGACCCAGTCCAGAAGTGTCCAGGCATTAGCTACGCGAATTGTGGGTGAGCACGGACAAGCCAATCAGAAGATCAACGCACTGATGCAGCGATTCGATTCGAGCCTGCGACGAAGTGCGATGAGCGACGCACTAACGAAGCAGGGCGTCGAAGACGTTGCGAGGCTTAACGAAGTTGACACGCGTGGATTCGATGAAGCGTACCTCGATCGCGAGGTCACTTCCCTTCAGCAGTTGGTCCAAACCGTGGATACATTTATTCGGACTGCAACGAGCGCGGAACTGAAGATGCTCTTGGTTCAACTTCGCCCGTCCTTCATCCTTCACCTCGACCAAGCTCAGCGATTAAAGTTGGCGATAGGCACTCCGGAGATAGGCAGATAAGTGACGGAATTACGCTTGGCTGTTCCCGGGTTCTGAGGTCAGCACGGTCAACCAGGCAGGCTTGCAGGCTTGGGCGCTGACCGCCCGATCGTGGTGAATTAGACGACATGTGCGACACGAGCGGAAACCAGAAAATATCAACAGTTCCCTTGCTCTCATTTATAGCCCACAACGACTAGCGCTTGCTCTTCTGTTAGCTGACCACCTGAATGTGGCCGTAGCGGAGTTGAAACTATCACAAAGCGTCGCCAAGCTAGGCTGCCACCTTGAGAACTTCTGGTGCAATTTTGTATTGCATCGCGCGGAATACCTTGGGAAAGTGATGAAGGGCGAGCATGCCGTAAGTGCGACACTCTCATGGGCCAAGATGAGGCTCTACAGATCGCGGGGGCGTGCCGTTGAAATCGTCGCTTAAATTTCTGATGCGTTTCGGGAACAAAACTGGGACTGTTTATTATCTCTGCATTTTGTCGTGCTTCGCAGCCGTTAAAATTTCGCCAAGATTATTGATGGTGCATCGAAAGGTGCAGCCGCGTTCTACCTTGAACAATACGAAACACGCGTCGATTCTCTCAGATCGGATCACGCAATACGAACTTCCCTTACGCGAATGGGTTATCCGACCGGACCCTTGCGGCACCGCCTATGATGGACAAGTAAATTCTACAGAGCCGTGGTTTCGTGCCACAAAGACTAATGTTCGGACGCTGAGATGGGGCGCACCATTGTATTCATACCCTTCGCTGAGTTCAGTTGCCTCGTTAGTCGAATCTTTTCGAGACAAAGGAACTTCCGCCGAAGCACGAGCCCCTAGTCGTGCACAGATAATCGATAGCTTCGAAACTGCAGGTGCTAATGGGTGAAGGTCGTGGGCGATCGAGTAATACCTATGAACTTTTGGATTTTTAAGTGGCCTGCTTGTGCATCTGGGCGCAGCTTCGTGGTTTTGTGAGGTTTGCAGACCATTTTCTTGGCGGTTTAGCGAACCATTGGATTATCATCGAAGCAAGGTCGCCTCATGGATAGCTACTTGGTCAATGATCGTGATTTAGTTCCAGCCGTCGTTGGTGCTGGGAGGACAGTTGCACGCGACTGAGCTGAACTTGGAAAGGGGCGGTCGTCGTTTGCCGAAGATGTATGCCGAGCTGATTTTAAGACGAATCCATTAGTGGCTCTCGGGCCAGACCATTGTCTGGCAATGCGGGGCAGGCCTGAATTCATAGAAACAACCGCTAGGAATCGATACGCACGGTCTTCGGTACTGTAACGGGGAAGAGTGGACGACTGTGTCCGTGTGCTTGCCGGCGCTATTTATGCACGCCTTGGCGTGGTGTATCCCGTCGAAAGCCGCTACGAACTGGGTAAGTGCGGAGCTTAAATACCCCAGGCGAAGTGGGCAGCATATCTTTTATTCCACCAGGCCATGGCTTTGCTAGTGGAGGTGCCCCTTGGACAACTGAATTCTGTTGGGGGCACCTAGCATCAGATTGCTGGGTCTGTGGCCGGCTGAGCAAGCTACTTCGAGAACAGTTCTTCCACTTCGTGCCCGATCCCTTCCACCGCCTGCTTGGCGGCTTGCGCAATCCCGCTCGCTCCCGAGGCTACCGCACTAGGAAAGCCCTTCATGATCTCCGCGCCTACGCTCCGAGTAAGTGAAAAATGAGGGTCGCGAAGGTTGCCGTCCAGTTCAAATTTTAGCTTGATGGCTCCTGAAGGGTCTTTAAGCGCCGCGACGGCTGATCTCGCTGGCACGGACGCAATGGTGTCTTCTGCGTTTTCAGTTTGCGCCAGCTGCAGGTTCTTAATAACGATCGCGCCAGGTGCATGAATACGTTTGTTCCGAATGGTCGTGTCTAATGCAAGATCGATCGTTCCGCTGCGCGCTTGCGCCGTGCTCCCGCCTTCCTTGATCAGGTAAGGCTCGAAAATGGTGATATCGACGTTGCGAAGGCGCGTTTTCAACTGCGAGTCGCTATTTGAAAAAGTTATCGAGCCCTTGCTCGACAACGTTCCTTCGTGAGACGGGCCGCGCAAAGAACCAGTCAGTTCGATGGTCGTAGGATCGGACAGATCGGGAAGGCGTAAATGATGCGCTTCACCGCCCGCGTTTGTGATCAGGAGCCGATAAGGTAGCTTCCGAACTGCCTCATCGACAAGCTCAACGGTGCCGTTACGGAACACGATACGATCTATCAGCCTGTCGGCGTTCGCGCGCTTGGCTGCTTCTGGCGGCTGTCCATCTGCTTCCCGCTCTTCGGGAGTGAAACGCGGCAATACACGAATGCTGCCATTACGTGCCCGGACAACTGACAGATAGTATTGATCCACGAAGACATATTCAGCGTGAACGCGAGGCGTAAAAAACGTTCGCCAATCGAGCTTAAATACCGCGTGCTCGGCCCGAAACAAGTCCTCGGTAGGCCACTCCCGTGGAGCGCGTAACGTGATGCGCGTCAAGGTCACTGTCAAAAGTCCCACTTCGATTTGTTTAGCGGACCCGTTTGGACCTAATAACTCGATCACTTGAAGCTTGAGCTCGTGCACCATGAGGCCCCGTCCTCCGGCGCCGACAAGTCCGATACACACTATGAGGATCGCAATACGATGGGTCCATCGCACAGGTTTGAAGAAAGCCATGTTTTTCTCCTTTACCCAGTCGAGGGTGCTGGCCCGCCACTAATGGATGGCTCTGAAGATTGAGCTGGACACCAGCAAGGTCGTTGCAACGGCGTGTGAGGACCGGTTAACTTGAATGGGCCAAGGATGACCCCTTCCCGCCTAGAGGTCCTCATGACGATAACGTCAGTTGTAGGCTGTGACGTAATGGACATCGACCTAGACGCCTGTACCAATGAATACCGCGTCTTCTCTGGTTATGACGGTGGTTTGAGTGCTTCGAATGGATTAGCCAGCAGCAGGTTAGCGGCTTCGGGAAGTGCCCGTTTTTGCAAACTCATGGCCCGGCGAATTCGTCGGACTGCTGAGCCCGATCCGAATACTGCGAAATGTAAACGGCGCGAAGCGGACCAACAAAAACCGCCTGATGCTGGCGTATTTGCGAGAACGTTGTTAATCAGGAGAGACGCGGTGCTGGTCGAGGTCGCCCGTGCTGATGATTCGGATGAGACTGACGCATTGAAAGAAGCATCCGCGATAGGCACGAACTCGCTTTGCTTGCCGAGTGCTGGTATTGGGACAAGCCCTCGAAGTATCCTTTGAGCCGCGCCTCGCGTGAACGGCTCTTTTCTGCCGGGACGCTCACGGTGACACGGCATTCTCGGGCGTGACACGCCAAATCGCGTTACCGACATCATCCGCGACCAGCAAGGCGCCGTCTTTATCGACAGCGACGCCAACTGGACGTCCTTTCGCATGACCTTCTGAATCGAGGAAGCCATCAAGGAAATCTTCGGGCGGACCCGAAGGTCTACCATTGGCGAACGGCACGAAAACCACTTTGTATCCTGTGCGAGGTTTGCGGTTCCAGGAGCCATGCTGCCCGACGAAAGCGCCGTTCCGGTAGTGATCCGGAAACAATGGTCCTCTATAGAAAACAAGGCCAAGCGAGGCCGTATGGTTGCCTAATGCGTAGTCTGGAACGACGGCTGTCGCCACGAGATCGGGCCGCTGCGGTTGCACCCGTTGGTCCACATGCGAACCATAATAGCTATAGGGCCATCCGTAGAACGCGCCCTCGTGTACTGCGGTCATATAGTCAGGAACCAAGTCGTTTCCGAGATCGTCGCGTTCGTTGACGGCGGTCCACAACTCGCCGGTTTCGGGTTGCCATGCGAGCCCATTTGCATTGCGCAAACCGGTCGCGAAGGGACGCATCGCCCCTGTCTTGATATCAAAAATGAGGATTCGTGCACGGTCCGATTCGACATCGATACCGTTTTCAGCGGCATTGCTGTTCGAGCCGACCGTGATGAAGAGGTGAGCGTTGTCTGCGCTTGCGATGATATTTTTGGTCCAGTGATGATCGATCGGACCGGCCGGCAGATCGGCTACCTTTATGCCCGGGCTATGGATCACAGTTTCGCCCGCGACATACGGAAACCGCAGAAGGGCATCTGTGTCAGCTATGTACAGATCGTTGCCGGCCAACGCCATGCCGAACGGCGAATGGAGGTTCTCGATCAGGACGGTCTTGGTCGCGGGTTCGCTGCTCCCGCTCGCCTTGCGCAACAGGATGATTTTGTCGGGGCTCGGTACGCCTGCGCCCGCGCGTTTCATGACCTGCTTTCTTACCCACGCCGTGAACCGTTTGATCGGTCCGCCTGTCTGATCGTGTACCTCTGGCGCGTCAGCTTCGGCAACGAGCACGTCGCCGTTCGGAAGTACGTACAGCCAGCGAGGGTGATTGAGGTCACGCGCGTATGCGTTGACGGTGAATCCCGCCGTTGCCTTTGGACGATCCGTTTGGCTGAAGCTTCTGACAGGTGCGATATTGACCGTCGTGATTATTGAATTCGCGGGAGCGGGCAGAGGCGGTGCGGGACCGAATCCGGTTGTTTCCGGCACAGTGGAGGTCGCGCCGCATGCGGCAAGACATCCGCTTACTATTGCGACCAGTGCGATTCTTGCAATTTCATGGCTCATGTCGCGGGTCCTGATAAAGACAGGTTGATGTGGGTTTGCGTGCGTGGAAGATGAGCGTACTGACTAAATGATTAAGCAACACTCCCGGTATTGTTCCGAACGCCGGCCTGCTTCCATCTAGCGAAGGCAGCCCAGCCAGCCCACGTCGCGGCGAAAACGCCGACGACCGCATAGCCGATTGCTTCTGAGTGATCGTTAAGACTTGAAATCGCGTCCCAGAATCTGCCGTGCAGATCGAGATAGCGGGTAATCAGTCCAAAGGCTTCAATGGCACCAACCACGACGGCGACGCCTACAGAAAAGCCCGTGATAATGATGTTGTACGAAAGTTTTCGAACCGGATCGATTTGGGCCCAACCGTAAGCGCCTTGCATCAGGATGCTGTCGCTGGTATCGACCAGGGCCATGCCGGCGGTGAACAGCAACGGGAAAATCAGAATAGACCAGACCGGAAGTCCGCGGGAGGACCCGGTAGCCGATATGCCGAGTATGCCGACCTCGGTGGCGGTATCGAATCCCAAGCCAAAAAGAAAGCCTAAAAAATACATGTGCCAGCTCTTGTTGATGAGCCGGAAAAGCGGACGGCACAATCTGGCGAACAAACCGCGACTGACGAATAGCTGTTCAAGGTGTTCATCGGTGTGGGACACCCCGGTGTGAACGCGCTTAAGCGCGGTAATGGCCGAGCACAAAACTCGCAGATTGACGCATGCGATGGCGATGAGAAATAACGCAGATATCAGGGTACCAACCACCGCGCCAATCTCTTTGAGATTCGAATACCGCTGATCCAGCGTTGTAGCTGTGACTGCAACGAACGCCGAGGCAAGGACGACGATTGTGGAGTGCCCAAGTGAAAAAAACAGACCGACGCACAGGGGGCGTCGACCTTCTGCTCCGAGCTTGCGCGTGACGTTGTCGATTGCGGCGATGTGATCCGCGTCGACTGCGTGACGCAATCCGAACGAATACGCAAGAAAGCTGGTCCCAATCAACAAAGGGTAACCGCGGAACTGCAAGAACGCCATTGCCCATGCGGCTGCGTTGAAGGCAAATAGTCCGAGATAGAGCAGCTTGATCTTGCTCCTTATCGAAGCGCCGAAGCCATCGGGCAATAATGCGTAGGGTTTAGGCATGGGCAGTTGCGAGCCTCGATCGAAGGAGTCGGAGCGTTAAAAGAACCGCACCCGGCGCCATCGGGAAAAGTCAGCGGTGGGGCAGGGCGCTTTCGCACAACCGGCGCATCAGGTCGCAGGGCCCGGCGCGAGGTCTTCAACTCCGGGCGTCAGTCCACCGAGAAAGTCGGGGTGCTTGGCAGTCGTATCAAAATAGTTTGATGTTTTAAATAGCTCGTACTTACCTTCCATTGCCAGTTGCCTTGTCTGATCGGCCATGGCTGCCACTTGGTCTGCACTCATTGGCTTGAATGTACGCGTAGCTTCGAAGGCCTGATTCAGTACTTTTTCATTGTCGATGCCAGTGATTACCACCGAAGTCGGCATATTCAAGGAGAAATGAAGCATGTCCAGAGGCGTAAGCGACAAGCCGCTTTTTAGGATCACGCTGTCGCCGAAAGTCTTCATGCCCAGCACGCCAATTTGTTGTTTAACAAGTTCAGGAAGCACCAGATGTCCAAAACTGCGAAAGTGCGCGTCCATGACATTGAGGGGCATCTGGACCGTGTCAAACTGGAAACCGTGGCGTGCCGCAGTGGCCAGCATGTAGAGATGTATGCGTGGGTCCTTGTGACCCGTAAAGCCGATGTACCGAACCTTGCCGGCCTGCTTGGCGGCCACCAGCGCTTCGAGCGCGCCATCTTTTGCAAAGATGCGGTCAGGATCGTCGAAGCGGAGGATTTCGTGAAACTGCACTAGGTCAATATGATCAACCTTCATACGTTGCAGCGACTCGTCAAGTTGTTGCTGCGCGGACATCTTGGTGCGTCCGTCTATCTTTGTCATAAGGAATGCCTTGTTCCTGTAGCCGCCTTGTGAAAGCGCGGTGCCCATGCGAATCTCGCTTTGACCGCCGTTGTAATCCCACGAGTTGTCGAGGAAATTGATGCCGCGGTCAAGCGCGGCCTGAATCAACTTGACCGCCATTTTTGCATCGACTGGCGGCTTGCCTATGTGCGAACCGCCCAGCCCAATCGCAGACACCTTTTCACCCGTGCGCCCTAGTGCGCGGTACAACATGTCACCGCGCCGTTCGCCTGGATCGGTGACCCGAAGTAGCATGCGCGGGTCGAGGTTACCAACAGTTCCGTCTGCGTTGGTCGACATGTCTGCCGGGGAGGCCTGCGCCGAGGCCGTTCCATGAGCGGCGGCTGCCGCGGCGCCTGCTGCCGTGCCTTGCAGGAAGGTACGTCGTTTCATGACCGGTTCTCCTGAGATATCAATGAGGATTCGTGCGATTTAGACACCGCCAGCACGGCGGCGTCGATGGTATTAACAATGCGTATTGCCGCGCAGGCTGCGCCAAAGCCATTGTCGATATTCACAACTGAAATGCCGGGCGAACATGTTGCGAGAATGGCGTAAAGTGCGGTGCGTCCACCTGTCGCCACGCCGTAACCTACCGATGTCGGCACTGCGATCAAGGCGCTTTTGATCAACCCTCCGACGACTGTCGGCAACGCGGCGTCCATCCCGGCAATCGCGATCACGACCGGGAACGCGCTGATCGCTTCGATACGCGTCATCAGGCGCCACAGTCCGGCGACGCCAACATCCGCGAAGAGGGTCGCGTCTTCGCCATAGTGGTGAAGTGTGCGTTCAGCTTCCCTAGCGACTGGAATGTCCGATGTACCAGCTGCAAGCAGCGCAATGCGTGGCGCCTTCGACAGAGGTAGCGCGCTGCCTGCTCGCGCGGTGGAGGACACCGCGCAGTAATCCAAGCAGCCGCGTACCGTCCCGGGAAGTGCATCGAATTGCGACTGCGCCAGCCGCGTGATGAGCAGGCGCGCTCCACGTTCGACTGCTGCTTCCACAATGAATGCGATCTGAGTGGGCGACTTGCCTGCGCCATAAACTGCTTCGTCCAACCCGGTTCGCTCGGCGCGCCTGAAATCAAGTTTGACCTCCTCCTGAATCATGCTTGCCTCGTCAGAAATGCGCTGCCAACCTTATAGGGCGCGAAGTCCGGCGGCGACGCCATGAGGGGTCGCCCTGTTGCTTCACCTTCTGCCTTGATCGCAGCGATCAGGTGAGCGGTTATTGAAGGTGTCAGCGCTGCCAGACTCTTGTCGTCTAACTCGATAACGACGCCCGACGCCCGCACGCGGCATCGCACCGTGGCAGCTGTGAGCGCCGCCGCAACCAGCTTCTCGACCCGATGAACGAACTCAAGCGATGGCGCTTCAATGCGTATTCCCGTTTCTATGCGGCTGGACAAGCATGGAGACGACGGCAAGTCGGCGATCGATTCCAGGCCCATTTCGCGGGCAATGCGCCGCACGCCGGCCTTGTCGATACCCGCTTCTATATAAGGATGCCGGACATAGCGCTCACGCGCCGCATCGAGCCCCGGCCGATATTCACCCAGATCGTCCGTATTCGCGCCCGACACGATCTGTACGTTTGTTTGCGCCTGAATGGCGGAGTAAAGCTGACTCTTGCAGAAGAAGCAGCGATTGACCGGATTTTCGCGGTAGTGTGCATTGCCGAACTCATTGGCATTGATCACAGACAGCGACCAGCCTTCCACCGCCGCGACATGCCTGATACGCTCCGTTGCTTCAACGGGCACAGCGGGCGAACTCGCGTGCAGCATCCTAACGTTGGCACCGTTGCGCTTCCCAGCGCGATGCGCGACACATGACAGTGTCATGCTGTCGACTCCACCGCTAACCGCGACAGCGATATCTCCAAGCGAGTCCAGTATCTGGGTCAAAGCAGAAAGCATGGTTTCCTCCGGGGTAAGTCAGGCTTTGTCGGTTAATGCGGCTTGTACGGCCCGCGTGCGTGTCGCCATGCGTTGCGCATGATCTTTTCGAGCCATGACGTCATCGGCCTCGGCTTTCGCAGAGGTCCCGCCGGGCCGCTCGACACTTTTCACCCGCACGCGCTCGCCGTCCACGTCCACCTCGACTGCCCGGCGCGCGAGCGCAGCACCGTGAACCAAGTGGTACCGAAGTCCAATGGTGGTGGTTTCGCGGAAGCAGACATCGAGCACCGCGTCTATGGCTCCCGGCGATGCCAGCACCCGCACCGATGTCGCCATGCGTCCTTTCTTTCCAAATACGGCGGACTGCACGACGTCGAAAATGCGCTCGTGCGCGCGCAGGTGGGAAAGCCCCATGGCTAGATCCTCCGCGCTCTGATCGTCAACTTCGAATTCGATTACAGCAAGTTGGCGATGCGTTTCGCCCGTTGACGTTACAGATCTGGCGTCGTCGAACACGAGTGCTCGAACGCAGTTGCTGATGCCATCAAGTTTGCGCGTGCCAAACCCGAAACCAGAGCGAGACAATTGCCCTGAAAATAGGTCCGGCGAAGCTTTGCCGCGACATAGGTATTTGAGGATTGCTGCACCGGTCGGAGTTACGCGTTCTCCTGGGACCCCGTCGTCCACCATGTCGAAACCTTCGAGCAGTAGTGCGGTGGCCGGAGCCGGAACCGGCATGATTCCATGCGCAGTCTTGATTCTTCCGCCACCGATCGGGATCGCGCTGACGGTCCAGCTCGCGTTGATCACATTTATCAGATAAGCCGCGCCAACGATGTCCGCAATCGAGTCCCATGCGCCTATTTCGTGAAACACAACCTCGCTCGGCGCGACACCATGTACTTTTCCTTCAGCTTGCGCGAGAAGCTCAAAGATGCTAACTGCATGATTAGCGATTGCCGCAGGCAGGTCTTGCAGAAGTCGCGCGCGAATATCACTCCAATGCACATGGTCGTGACTGTGTCCGGGCGCATGATCATGACGTATGGAAGCGAGATGCCGTTCGTCCGGTCCTGCCTGTTCCACAGTGAACGTGGAGCCATTGAGTACCGAATCATTGTGCGAATGCAAAGTGCACTGGACACTTCTATCGTCGAACATACGCTCGACAACGCGAATCGTTTCACTTGCATGTTGAGGGAAGGCATTCAGCATGGTTGCGATGAACATATCGCCAGCTATTCCACCAACTAGGTCGAGATGAACTCTCATGTGTTTGGTCTGTGCGAAAAGCGAGGGAGGAGAAACCGTACGAACTGCAACAGCATGGTTTGTTCCTGTGCCAGGAGTTGGACATCGCCCTTCGTTTTTTTCACTGCGTTCAATTGAAAACCGAACCTGACCTGTGCTTTAAGCCGCAGATACCCTTCACTACATGAACTTGAGGTGAGGCCTGCCGACCAGTTTTTAACGCAGGGTTCAACCGAGCTCTTTCTTGATCCGATGTGGCACAACCCCTAGCTTTCGGTTTGGTGAAAGTCGTAATGTCCCGCTAAGTTAGTACAGCAATTGTTCAAGTATTCTGTCATCGGCAGTCGCGCGTCTGATAGCTGGTGATGCCTTACGTCTTACCCAACTCGGACCGAAAGCCGAACATTCGCATGGCATCAATCAGTCATGCTGAATAGCGCGGAGACAAACCTTTCGTATTGCTTCAAGCCAACATTTCATCGGTAATCCCGGAGTGTTCATGAAAACGCTTTTCTTGCAAGCGCCCTCGTACGACGGTTTCGATGGCGGAGCCGGCTCGCGCTATCAGGCTAAGCGGGAAGTACGATCATTCTGGTATCCCACGTGGCTTGCGCAGCCCGCGGCGCTGGTACCGGACAGCCGCGTACTCGATGCGCCCGCCGACGGTTTGTCGGTCGCAGATACGCTTGAAATTGCTGCCGGCTATGAACTCGTTGTCATCCATACCAGCACGCCCTCGTTCCCCACCGACGCGCTCTTTGCCGAAGACCTGAAAAGGAAGAACCCGACTGTCTTGATCGGCATGGTGGGTGCGAAGGTCGCAGTCGATCCGCACAACTCGCTGGCGGCGAGCGATGCTATCGACTTTGTGTGCCGGGAAGAATTCGATTTCACTTGCCGCGATGTTGCGCAGGGTATTCCCTTGGCCAATATCCAGGGCCTGAGCTATCGCGCAGCGGATGGTTCGCTTGAACACAACGAAGCGCGTCCAATACTGGAAAACATGGACGAACTGCCGTTCGTCGCGCCGATCTATAAACGCGATCTGAAGATCAAAAATTATTTCATCGGATATTTGAAACATCCGTATGTATCGATCTACACCGGTCGCGGCTGCCGGTCAAAATGCACGTTCTGCTTGTGGCCGCAGACCGTTGGCGGCCACCGCTACCGCACACGGTCGGTTGATAACGTGCTGGATGAAGTGAGGTGGATTCGCGACAACATGCCTGAAGTAAAAGAGATTATGTTCGACGACGACACTTTCACCGACTTCAAGCCGCGCGTTGAAGAGATTGCGCGGGGGCTCGGCAAGCTCGGCGTGACATGGTCGTGCAACGCAAAAGCGAACGTCCCTTTCTCCACGCTGAAGATCATGAAGGAAAATGGTCTTCGCCTCTTACTGGTGGGCTATGAATCGGGCGATGACCAGATTCTTCTCAACATCAAGAAAGGATTGCGCACGGATATCGCGAGGCGGTTCAGTGAGGACTGTCGCAAGCTCGGCATCAAGATCCACGGCACGTTCATCCTCGGCCTGCCAGGCGAGACGCGCGACACAATCGAAAGGACCATCGAATACGCGAAGCAAATCAATCCGCATACCATCCAGGTGTCGCTTGCCGCGCCATACCCGGGCACAACGCTTTATAAGCAAGCCATAGAAAACGGCTGGATGCAGGAAAACAAGGTCATCAACCTCGTCAGTTCAAAGGGTGTGCAGCTGGCGGCGATTGGCTATCCGCATCTGTCGCGCGATGAGATTTATCACGGGCTTGAGACCTTCTATAAGCGCTTCTATTTCCGTCCATCGAAGATTTGGGAAATCGTGCGGGAAATGCTGGTGAGCTGGGAAATGATGTGTCGGCGCTTGCGCGAAGGCGTTGAATTCTTCAGCTTCCTCAGAGCCCACAAAGCATGAGGGTTCGTGTAACCCGGCTCGGCATTGGGCGATGAAGCATTACCTCTGGATTGCCTGCGTTGTCGCGATCTTTTGTTCGACGGCATTGCTCGCCTATTTGCTTCCGGGCGATTTTGCGCAATGGGTGCAGGGCCCCGCTATGTGGATCACCGCGTCATGCGTGGTCTTCGGCGTCAGCTACACCGTAGTCGCTACCTTACTGGTGCGGCGCTTTTTCGCGCGGCCAGTGGTCGAGGCCACGACGTTTCCCGCGGTGACCATCGTAAAGCCGTTGCATGGCGCGGAACTCGCGCTGATGCAAAATCTCGTTTCGTTCTGTGAGCAAGACTACCCGGGGCCTATCCAGTTTCTGTTCGGCGTGCATGATTCGCGCGACGTTGCGCTCGACGTGGTCCGCCACGTACGCGGGCTTTTCCCGGATGCGGACATCACCGTAGTGTCCGACGCCCGTTTGTACGGGCCCAACCGCAAGATGAGCAACGTCCTCAACATGCTGCCCGAGGCCCGTTACGATATCCTTGTCTTCGCGGACAGCGACGTGGCTGTGGAGCAGAACTATTTACGACGCGTGGTCGGGGAGCTGCACCAACCGGGCGTGGGTCTCGTAACGTGTTTGTACTGGGGGAAATCCGACGCCGGTTTCTGGGGCAGTCTTTCCGCCGATGCCAGCAATTATCAGTTCCTGCCGGGTGTTGTACTTGGTCTGGCGTCAGGTATGGCGCGGCCGTGTTTCGGACAGACGCTCGCTATGCGCCGCGCTACACTCGAGAAAATTGGCGGCTTTTCGCAGTTCGTCCATCATCTTGCCGAAGACCATGCCATTGGCGAGGCGGTACGTCTTGCCGGGGAGAAAGTCGTCGTGCCTGCATTTGCGGTGACCCATGCGTGCGTGGAAAAAAACGTGGCCGAGTTTGTCGCGCACGAGTTGCGATGGAGCCGAACGATCCGCACTATCGATCCTGCCGGACACCTGGGTTCGGTGCTGACGCATCCGCTGGCCTTTGCCTTGCTGAGTGTGGTGGTGTCGGGCGGCGCAATGTGGGCGTGGACCACCGTCGGTACGGCAGTTATCGCGCGGCTTGCGCTCAAGCTTCAGATGAACAAGGCGCTGAGACGACCGGCTGCGGGCATCGCGCTGTTGCCGATCTGGGATATTGTGCTGTTCGCGGTCTACCTGCTGAGTTTTGTTTCATCGCGTGTAGTGTGGCGCGGTTTCAATTTCACGGTGGGAAGGGATGGCTTGCTGGTTCCGGTCACCGAGGAATGAATGTGGTGAAGCGTTATTTGGGAGGCGCCGCGGCGCTCGCCGGGTTGATCACCGCGGTATGGCTGGTCGCGCACGAGAATCCCGGCGCGGTGGTCGCGCTCATGCGCACGGCCGGGTGGGGATTGTCTATCGCGGCGATGGCGCATGTGCTGCCCATGATCGCAAACTCGCGCGACTGGCAAACGCTGATTCGCGGGGCAAACCCGCCCACGCTGTGCCGCATGCTGCACCTGGTATGGATTCGCGAGTCGGTCAACAGCATGCTGCCCGTCGCGCGGATTGGCGGCGAAGTCGTGTCGTTCCGATTGATGGCGCGCCGTGGGCTGCGCCCAGCGACAGCAGCGGCGAGCATCATTGTCGATATGCAGTTGACCGTCATCAGTCAACTCGTGTTCACGCTTGGCAGCATCGGGTATCTGGCGGCGCAGTCGAGTTCGAGCATGCTGCGACTGTCCGCCGAACTCGCACTTGGCGCGGCCGTGCTCGCGCCATTTCTCATTCTCTTCGCACTGGTTCAGCACGCGCGTCCGTTTGAACGCATGGCACGGTTCGTCAACCGCATGTGCGGCGGTCAGCTTGCCGAACTCGTTGGGCACTCTGGCCGTATCGATCAATCGATGAAACTGATTTGGCGCCGCCGCGGCGTCATACTCCGATATGTCTTTTTCTGGCAGCCGGTTCAGTGCCTGCTGACTGCACTCGAGTTATGGCTTGCGCTGTATTTTCTGGGTGTCACGGCGGGTTTCGGGAAAGCGGTCGTGCTGGAACTGCTCATTCAGGCTGTGAGCAGCGCTGCGTTTTTCGTACCCGGCGCGCTCGGGGTGCAGGAAGGCGGGTTCGTGCTGATCGGTGGCGCATTGGGGTTCGATCCGGCGACAAGTCTCGCGCTTGCGGGCTCACGGCGCATCCGCGACCTCATCATGTTCCTGCCCGGACTGGTCGCGTGGCAAGTCGCCGAAGCAACCGGCGCATCCTATCCTCCCGAAAGCCGTCCCGCCGGCGCGCGCATCAGTCCCTGACTTACGACCTGTGCGCGGCGGTTTCGCCGATGTCTTCGCACATGCCGCACGCGTCGCGCACAGGTCGA
>NZ_JBSIPA010001035.1:0-263 GCF_053574605.1 Caballeronia sp. M23-90
AGCACGGCCGGACGGTCCGAGTCTGCAATGCAGAGCAGCCCCTTCACACGCAAAATCTTATCACCGTGACGGTTGAGAAGCATCGTGAACCAGAGGGTGAAGACCTGCCAGTCGAGAGGTATAACGATCCGCATGCAGCACGGCCGGACGGTCCGAGTCTGCAATGCAGAGCAGCCCCTTCACACGCAAAATCTTATCACCGTGACGGTTGAGAAGCATCGTGAACCAGAGGGTGAAGACCTGCCAGTCGAGAGGTATAACGA
>NZ_JBSIPA010001036.1:0-262 GCF_053574605.1 Caballeronia sp. M23-90
TCCGCAATGCCATAGCTGCGAAGATCGTGTTATTGCCTGAGCACTTGTGGCGATCGCTCACATGGGATCAAGGCGCAGAGATGGCCCAGCACGTGCAACTTCGAATCGATACGGGTCTGGAGATCTACTTCTGCGATCCTCAAAGCCCATGGCAACGCGGGACCAACGAGAATACGAATGGTCTGTTGCGTCAATACTTTCCGAAAGGCACCGACATCAGCCGGTACACGCAGCGCGAACTTGATGCCGTCGCAGACGCACT
>NZ_JBSIPA010001037.1:0-262 GCF_053574605.1 Caballeronia sp. M23-90
GTCGGCTTGCCGATGGACGGGACCGTGTGGGACCACTCGACGTTCAGCAAGAACCGCGACCGGTTGCTCGAACACGACGTGCTGGTGTTGCTCTTCAACGAGACAGTCGAGACCGCGCGCGAGCGCGAGTATCTTTCCGGGGAACACTTCAGCGTCGACGGCACGTTGATTCAGGCATGGGCCGGGCACAAGAGCTTTGTGCCCAAGGCAAGTCCAGACGATGATGACACGCCTCCTGACGAACCGCCCGCGCCGAATGACA
>NZ_JBSIPA010001038.1:0-262 GCF_053574605.1 Caballeronia sp. M23-90
GCAGCGGCGAGATCGTGAGCCTGAACATCGATGCCGTGAACATGAAGTACACGCTCAAATGGCTCGAATCGCCCATACCGCTCGTCACCGGCACCGTCAATCCAACGCGCAAAGGCACGACCATTGTCGGCGCGGGCAGCGGCGAGATCGTGAGCCTGAACATCGATGCCGTGAACATGAAGTACACGCTCAAATGGCTCGAATCGCCCATACCGCTCGTCACCGGCACCGTCAATCCAACGCGCAAAGGCACGACCATTGT
>NZ_JBSIPA010000126.1:0-14774 GCF_053574605.1 Caballeronia sp. M23-90
TCGGCGCCGCCATCTGCGGACTGGTCGCGAACGGCGTTCCGGTCGCCGAATACACGGCGCTGCAATTGAAGCAGGCCGTGGTGGGCTATGGCCGCGCCACGAAAGAACAGATGCAGCAGATGGCGGCGCCGCGGGCCTGCCCGAGCAGCAGCGTGGATTGAGGGTTGACGTTGACGAACACTTTTTCGATAGCCGATTGATCCGGCGCATGTTGCCGCACGAGCGTCGAAATACCCTCGAAGATCGTATTCAGACGCGACGGCAAATCGGCGTCCGCGGTCTTGATGACGCCGCTGGTCACGTAGGTCAGCGTCTGGCCGGTTTTATCGATGACGCCGAATCCAGTCACGCGCAGGCCCGGGTCGATACCGAGAATTCTCATGGAATGCCGTTGGAACGTAGTGCTTGCGATACTAACAGCGCGGCGCAAAAAGTAAAAAGCCCGGTGAACCTGCCGGCCACCGGGCTTTGCGAAGATCGGACGTTCCGGGTGTCGTGCTTAATGACGGAAGTGGCGCGTACCTGTAAGCACCATCGCGATATTGTGTTCATCCGCGGCCGCCACGACTTCGTCGTCGCGCATGGAGCCGCCCGGCTGGATCACGCAGGTCGCGCCCGCGTTCACCACCACGTCGAGGCCATCGCGGAACGGGAAGAACGCGTCCGACGCCACGGCAGATCCCGCCAGCGACAACCCCGCGTTCTGTGCCTTGATGCTCGCGATGCGCGCCGAATCCACGCGGCTCATCTGCCCCGCGCCCACGCCGAGCGTCATGCCGCCGCCGCAGAACACAATGGCGTTCGACTTCACGTACTTCGCCACGCGCCACGCGAACATCAGGTCGTCCATTTCCGTCGGCGTCGGATGACGCTTCGTGACCACGCGCAATTCGTGCGGCTGAACGTTCTTGGAATCCAGCGACTGAACCAGCAAGCCGCCGCCCACGCGCTTCAGGTCGAACGCGTTGTGACCGTCGCCGAGCTCGATTTGCAGCAGACGCACGTTCTGCTTTGCCGCGAAAATCTGCCTTGCGGCGTCGCTGAACGAAGGCGCCATCAGCACTTCCACGAACTGCTTGGCGACCGCCTGGGCCGCAGCCTCATCGACTTCGCGATTGAACGCGATAATCCCGCCGAACGCCGAAGTAGGATCGGTCTGGAACGCCTTCGAATATGCTTCGTGTGCACCCGCGCCGACCGCCACGCCGCACGGATTCGCGTGCTTGACGATCACGCAGGCCGGCACGTCGAAGGTCTTCACGCATTCCCATGCAGCATCGGAATCCGCGATGTTGTTGTACGACAATTCCTTGCCCTGCAACTGCTCGTAGTTCGCGAGTGCGCCCGCGGACGTCGCGATGTCACGATAAAACGCTGCGCTTTGATGCGGGTTTTCGCCGTAACGCAGGTCCTGGACCTTGGTGAATGCAAGATTGAACGTCGACGGAAACGTGTTGCGGCTCTTGTGTTCGAGCGCTTCGGTCAGGCTCGTCAGGTAGTTCGTGATCGCGCCGTCATATTGCGCCGTGTGCGCGAACACTTTGGTGGCGAGTTTGAAGTTCGTCGGATAGCTGACCGTGTTGTTGCCCGAGCGCATTTCCTCGAGAACCGTCGCGTAATCCGAAGGATCGACGATCACGGTCACATCGCGATGATTCTTCGCCGCCGAACGCAGCATGGTCGGACCGCCAATGTCGATGTTCTCGATCGCGTCTTCCAGCGAGCATTCTTCCTTCGATACCGTCTGCACAAACGGATACAGATTCACCACAAGCAGGTCGATGGTCGGAATATTGTGTTGCTCGAGCGCGGCCATGTGTTCAGGCAAGTCGCGACGCGCCAGAATGCCGCCGTGGACCTTTGGATGCAGCGTTTTCACGCGGCCGTCGAGCATTTCCGGGAAGCCGGTGTAGTCGGCGACTTCGGTGACGGGCAGGCCGGCATCGGCGAGGAGTTTTGCGGTGCCGCCGGTCGAGAGCAGGCTTACGCCCAGCTCGGACAGCGATTTTGCAAATTCAACAATGCCGGACTTGTCTGAAACGGAAAGGAGCGCTTGCTTGATCATGATGGGAACGGCGGGGAGCCGGTAGGGGAGTCGAGGGAATCAGTAAATTCGGATCGACCGCCGTACGCCGCGACGGTCCGGGAGGTACATCAATGAGACAAATGAATTAAATCAGGCCGTGCTGCTGAAGCTTCTTTCTCAACGTATTGCGATTGATGCCGAGATACTCCGCTGCGAGCGACTGGTTGCCATCGGCTTGTTTGAGCACGACTTCGAGCATCGGCTTTTCGACGCACGAAATCACCATTTCGTAGACGTCGTGCGGTTTCGAGCCGTCCAGGTCCTGGAAATAATTGTCCAGGCTCTGGCGGACGCATTGTTCTATGTTGTGTCTGCTCATGCGGCTAATCGGTCTGTTTGGTTCTGCGTGCCGCACGTTTCTTCTTCGTCGTTGCCGCTGCGCTCGGCGTCTGCGCCGGGTTCTTCGACATAGACGAGACGGTCGGACAACGCCTTTTGGGCGTCGAAGAATTCGTTCACGGCGAGCAATTGTTCTCGTGTGGAATCCAGCGTGTTCATCCGATGTCTGAACGTGTTGGCGCCGGAAAGGCCGCGAGTGTACCAGCCGATGTGTTTGCGCGCTGTACGAACGCCCGTGAATTCACCATAGAAATCATAGTGATCTTCAAGATGTGCGTTCATCAGTGCCTGGATCTCGTCGATCCGCGGCGCGGGCAAATGTTGGCCCGTCAGGAGGAAATGTTCGATCTCGCGAAAGAGCCACGGACGTCCCTGCGCCGCGCGCCCGATCATGATGGCGTCCGCACCCGTCACGGCAAGCACATGTCGCGCCTTTTCCGGCGTGGTGATGTCGCCATTGGCCACGACCGGAATGCGCACGGAGGCTTTGACGGCCGCGATGGTCTCGTATTCGGCGTCGCCTTTATACAGGTCGGCGCGCGTGCGGCCATGCACGGTCAGCATGGAAATGCCGGCGTCCTGTGCAATGCGCGCGATGTTCAGCGCATTCTTGTTTTCGCGATTCCAGCCTGTGCGGATTTTCAGCGTGACCGGCACAGCGTCCGGGCCCACGCCTACGGCGTTCACCACGGCCTGCACGATCTCCGCGACCAGCGATTCGTTTTGCAGCAACGCGGAACCCGCTGCCACGTTGCAGACCTTCTTGGCTGGGCAGCCCATGTTGATATCGATGATCTGCGCGCCGTTCGCGACGTTGTGACGCGCCGCTTCGGCCAGCATTTTCGGGTCTGCGCCGGCAATCTGGACCGAGATCGGTTCGACTTCGCCAGCGTGATTTGCGCGGCGCATGGTTTTCTCGCTTTTCCACAACTGCGCGTTCGATGCCACCATTTCCGACACGGCGTAGCCTGCGCCCATGCGTTTGCACAACTGCCGGAAAGGGCGGTCTGTCACGCCGGCCATGGGGGCGACGAACAGGTTGTTGCGCAAAATATGGGGGCCGATGGCCGGTTTGGAAATGGGCATGAAACTGGCAGCGTCCACGATTCGATGGACGCAAAAGCGTTGGAGGAAAACGCGTATTTTAACGCGAACGCGCAGGGTCAATTAGCTCCAATCGCGCCGCAAGTCGTTAAATCTTCTATGAAAGTTGCGAACGCCATAGAGTGAACGCTCGGTTTTCCAGGCACCGCGCTCAGCAAATTTGGCCGGGCTGGCGCGAAGTGCGGAGCCGGTTTTCCAAAGCAAACGATCAGCAACTGATGAGCAATCGTTTAGCGCCGTTGCCCGAACATCATTTGACGCGCCAGCACGGTCTTGACCGGCGGCACGAGTTCCAGCGCGCTCAAAGCGAGGCCGCGCATTGCAGCAAGCGGCGCAAAATCGATGGTGAAAACTCGCGCGAGCGTATCCGTGGCACCAATCGTCATCCGCCGGTCGAGCGCGCGACGTTGCGCAAAAAGGCTGAGCGCGACCGTCGTGGTCCCGTTCGTCGACAATGCATCGCATAGTGCGTGTGCATCGCGCAGGCCGAGATTAAGTCCTTGTCCTGCAACAGGATGCAGCGTTTGTGCCGCGTTTCCGATCGCAACCGTGCGCCGGTCGACAAGCGCATTCAGCGCGTTCAACCCAAGCGGGAACATCGCGCGGCCGGTGATTTTCGTGAAACGGCCCATGCGTTCGCCGAAGGCTGCGCCGAGCTCGGCGAGAAATGCATCGTCGGGAAGTTGCGAGCGGCGGGTGGCTTCTTCGGGCGCGCAACACCAGACCAGCGCGTAATCCGCCTGACGCGCGCCGCCAGACGGCAACAGCGCGATCGGACCTTCGGGTGTAAAACGTTCCCACGCAACCCCCGGTTGCGGCGCGCTCACGCTGACCGTCCCGACAATCGCCGTCTGACCGTAATCGCGCGTGTTCTTGACCGAAGTCGATGCGTCCGTTTCCTTGTACAACCCGCCTTCGGCATTCACCAGGATGCGTGCGCGAATCGTCCGGTCGCCTTCGGCCGCGGAATGAATCGGCAGCGTCACGCCATCATGGTCGTGCAGCGGCGTGGACGCAGTCGTTCCGGTGAACCAGTGAACGCCAGTCTTGGCCACGGCTTGCGAGAGCGTCGAAACGAGCGAGCCGTAACGCACGACGTAACCGAGCGCGGGCAGACCGTGTTCATCGTGATCGATCAATGTGCGGCCGAACCGGCCGCGCTGCGAGACGTGAATGCGCTTGATCGGCGTGGCATCGGAGGGAAAACCCAGCGACGATTCCAGCATCGCGCGGCTTCCATGCGACACCGCGATTGCGCGGGGATCGTTTGAAGCTGCACCCGGCTCGCGTGCATCGATCAACGCGACCGACAAACGCGATGTTGCGCTGCGTTTCGCCAGCCACCCTGCAAGCGCAAGGCCAACGGGGCCCGCGCCGACTATGACGATATCGAAGTGATAATCGGCCGGCAGTTCATGGCCGACGGTTTCCGTGGTTTCAATTTGCATCGGGGGTTTGCGCGTCGCGCATCAAGGCTTCGATTTCGTCGGCATCGACGGGGACTTCCCGTGTCGTGAGCTCGCAGCCGCCAGCGGTCACGATGGCATCGTCTTCAATCCGGATGCCGATGTCCGCGTAGCGTTCCGGCACGTCGGCGGCGGCGCGAATGTACAAACCCGGCTCAATGGTCAGCGTCATGCCCGGTTTCAAGGTGCGCCACGCACGCGCGCCCTGGTCGTCGAGCGGCGCGTTTGCATCGCGGTAATCGCCCGCGTCGTGCACATCCATGCCGAGCCAATGGCCCGTGCGGTGCATGTAGAAACGCTGGTACGCACGCTCGGCGATGACGTCGTCGACCGTCGCGAATTTGTTGCTGTCGATGATCCCCGTATCCAGCAATCCCTGCGACAAAACCCGCACCGCCGCTTCGTGCGGCGCGTCGAAGCTCACGCCGGCGCGAGTGGCATCAACGGCGGCGTATTGCGCGGCAAGCACGATGTCATAGATTTCCCGTTGCGCCGACGTGAACCTTCCGCTCGCCGGAAAGGTGCGCGTGATGTCGGACGCGTAGCCGTCGAGTTCGCACGCGGCATCGATGAGAATCAGATCGCCTTCGCACGCGATCGCGTTGCCCGCCGGGTAGTGCAGCACGCACGCGTTCGCGCCGGCCGCGACGATCGAACCGTATGCCGGGGCTTGCGCGCCGCGTTTGCGGAACGTGTAGAGCAACTCGGCTTCGATCTCGTATTCGTGCATGCCGGGACGGCAGGTTTGCATCGCGCGGCGGTGAGCTTCGGCCGAAATCGTGCCGGCGCGGCGCATGATCGCGAGCTCGTGGTCGTCCTTGATCAGGCGCATTTCGTCGAGCATGGGCAGCAAATCGACCGCTTTCGATGGCGCTTTCACCCCGATCCGGCTTTGCGCTCGTACTGCTGCGAGCCAGCCGCGAACCTGTGTGTCGAGTTCGGCCGAACTGCTGAGCGCGTAGTGCACGGCGGGTTTGTCGGCGAGAAGGCGGGGCATCTCGGCATCGAGCTGATCGATGGGAAATGCCGCGTCCAGTCCCAGCGCGAGGCGCGCGCCTTCAGGGCCGTGCCGAAAGCCTTCCCACGTTTCGCGCTCGACGTTTTTCTCGCGGCAGAAGAGGATGGCCGCGGGTTCGTCGGGATGAGCGCTGGCGTCCAGAACGAGCGTGGCTTCGGGTTCCGTGAAGCCCGTCAGGTAATAAAAGTAGCTGTTGTGGCGGAATGGGTAATCGGCGTCGCGGTTGCGCATGACTTCGCGCGCGGTCTGGATGATCGCCACGCCGCCGCCCGATTCGCGCAGCGCCGCGAGAACGCGTTCGCGGCGGCTGCGATAGACATCGAGGCTTGAGGATTGGGCTTCAGTCGATGAGTTCATTCAGCGATTGTAGCGCCGGTTTGCTCGGCCTTATTCCTTGGCCTCGGGGGCCTCGGGTGTTTGGCCGCCTGCGGGTTCTGCCGCTGCCGGCCGGTTGCGCACGCTTCCGGCGATCAGGTCGAAGCGGAACAGGCGGCATTCGAGCGCACCGTTGAAAAGCGGTGTTTTCGTCGATTCACGCAACCGCAGCATGCCAGGCAGTTTTCTGTCCGATGTCAGCACATACGCGCGCCAGCCTGGAAAGCGCTGCTTGAGCGCGTTGCCGAACGAGATGAAAAACTCAAGGTCCGCCGGATCAGGCTGCGCGCGATGAAATGCTTCTTCGTCTTCGTCGTGACCGCGGTTCTTCGGTTCGCGGAGCTCGCCGCGCGGACCACGGCCACGCACTTCGATCCGTTCACCGTACGGCGGATTCGCGACCAGGATGCCGGGCTCGCCCGCCGGCGGTGTCATGTGGCGGGCATCGACCTGTTTCAACGACAGTTCCGGAAGACCCGCGCGTTCGAGGTTCGAGTAGGCCTTGTCGAGCATGTCGCCGGAAATGTCGCTGCCGTAGATCTGCAGGTCCTTGCGTGATGATTGCGCGGCGTGTTTTGCATCGAGCGCCGCGCCTTTCAGCTTTTGCCACGCGTTCACATCGTATTGCTTGAGCTTTTCGAAGCCGAAACGACGTTCGACGCCCGGCGCAATGTTCAGCGCGACTTGCGCGGCTTCGGCGAGGAAGGTGCCGCTGCCGCACATCGGGTCGAATAGCGGCGTGCCCGGCGTCCAGCCGGTGAGGCGCAAGATGCCTGCCGCGAGGTTCTCTCGTAGTGGAGCTGCGCCCTTGTCCAGGCGCCAGCCGCGTTTGAAGAGCGGGTCGCCGGAGGTATCGATGTAAAGCGTGCATTCGTTGATGGTGAGGAACGCAAAGACGCGGACGTCGGGTTGGGCGGTATCGACGCTCGGACGATTGCCCGTCAATTCGCGCAGGCGGTCGCAAACAGCGTCTTTCACGCGCAAGGTCGCGAATTCCAGGCTGCGCAGGGGCGATTTGATGGCGGTGATATCGACGCGAATAGTTTCATTCGGCGAGAACCACTTTTCCCATTGTTGCTGGTAAGCGAGCTCGTAGATGTCGTGTTCGCTTCTGTACGGGCCGTGTGCGAGCTTGAGCAACACGCGGCTCGCGATGCGCGAGTGCAGGTTCGCCGCCATGCCGGCCGCCCACGAGCCGCGGAAATGCACGCCGCCCGGGACTTCCTTGCCGGTGCGGAATTGCGAGCCTTCTACATGCTTTGCTCCGATTTCGGCGAGTTCGGCCGCCAGCGGCGCCTCGAGACCGCGCGGGCAAGGGACAAACCAGTCGAAAAGGAAAGTAGTGGCCATGGGGCGGTGCTTTTTAGGGGAATCGAAGGGGGATATTGTACGCGGGGGCGCAACCAAAGCTGATAACTCGGGCGCATTCCCGGCCGTTATGCCTGGCGTCCCTGCAAAACACGGATAGCCTAAAGACCACTCATTTGCCGCAGGGGATAGAAATGTTCCCGCGTCGCTCTTTTGACCCGTCGTGGTGAACGCGTTTGCGCTCGATCAAAGTCAACGCGCGTCCCCGGATCAAATCAACAATTTGTGACAGGGCATTTGCTCGGTCCGTGCAAAACTCGGATTTTTTACCGAGGCGTGACAACGATGACAAGTCCAACAAGATCAACACGGATAATTCTTGCCGCAGATGCATCGCGTGTGCGCTATACGCGCCGTCAACCCCGACTATCGCCGAGGGCAATACGCCGTTTTGTGATTTCTGCCACCGCCTTGGTTTGCCTTATGCCCGTAGCCTACGTTCACGCTGCTGTCGTGAATTACAGCTATGACGCTCTTGGTCGGTTGACGAAAGCCGACTACAGCGGTGATATGACTGCGACGATGACCTACGAATACGACGAGACGGGGAATTGGACGTTAGTGACGGCCACTAGAACGACGCCATAGATGTCGACTTGAGCTTCGCAAGTATTTAATGGGCGATCGTAAAATATAATAATTAGGAATACATATGAGATTATACAAAGGGGCGCAGCTTATCGGTGTTTGGTTCGCGTTGTTTTCTGCGAATGCTTCGGTTGTCGCGCAAATTGCGATTGCAGTGGACGGTGCGCCGAAAACCATCCCACTCGTCAACGTTGGCAAATCGGTTAATGCCGGTGGCAATGGAAAAGACGGGCTGTTTCAGCAGAGCAGCACCAATATTCTCCCTGGTAAGAAAGTAACACTGACGCCGGGTCGGTTTGCGTTGCTCTCCTCTTCAGCCGATTCACCAATTACGGGTGATCCCGAGGCGCAAGCATCGCAGATGCAATCCGGGCCGCCGAGTAGCACCCTTCGCGCAGACATGCCACCGGTTAGTGCCGAGGACTCCCAGCGAGCGCGAGCTTCACGGGTCTTCCCGGCTCACCTCAATGAGGGGGCCTCGATCGGGCCAGCTAGCGACAGCGGTCACCTCAAGGCCTCAGGCATCACAGGCGATACAAACGCTCGTGGGCCTGCATCCATACCGACACCACCATTCAGGCGAGGACGGTCACGACCCAGTACCGGTTTCGATTCAGTCTCAAAACTGGCGAGGCAGAATCGATTGATGAGGCGATGCTTGCCGCACGAGAAGGTGAGGACGTCGTATGCATCATCGATTCCGTGGCTCCTCTTCCGGTCGACATTCACAACGTGATATTGGGACTTGATCGAAAATCCAGATTGGAGCGCTTCGATCGGAATCCAGAGCGAGTTAAATTGAACGATGCCGAGAAAAAAGCAATTATGTTTATAAGTTCGTACTATCCAGCAAATCCGCTATAGGGTTGGGTGGCAACTGAAAACCGAAGGGCCGCTGACTGTTAACTGCGGCCCTTCGTTGTTTTAAGCGGCGGTAATGATGAGTCTGCCGTGTTCGACGGTGATGCGCACTTGCTGGCCGGGGAGGAATCCGGCGTGTTCGATCCATCGACCGGAGACCTTGATCCAGGGATAAAGCTTGGGCGGCTTGTTCAGGTGTGAAGGCCAGGCTTGATGGTGAAGACACTGCTGAACCTTGACGGAGCGTTCAGGAAATTCAGCGGCTACTTTATGATTGGCGTTAGCCATAGTCGAGTTGGTGGTGGTCAGCGGCCGTGCGTGTTGACACACTCGCGGCGCACGCTTTGTTTGCGGGGAAGCCTCGGACTTCGTTCCGGTGACCGGCTATTCCATCGTCGAGCTTCGTACTGAGGTCGAGCCCCTGATCAGTTGGCGCCCGAAGCGCATGTCTGCCAGCAAGAGTCTGCTCTTGGTTCGATGGTTTTATAGCGACTGAATATGATTTGAATAATCGGCCGTTCGACAGCAGGGGATACGGCGGTATGGAGGCGGTTGCGGAGCTCAGTTACTTTAGGCGAACCTGCGACTGAGTTGCTATACGACGGGGACAAGCTGGTTGCGGAGTACGATCCCAGCGGGAATCTGGTGAAGCGTTACGTACATGGACCCGGTACGGACGAGCCAATCGTGTCCTACGACGGACTGGGCGTTACGTCGAAGACGTGGATGCTTGCGGACTACAAGGGAAGCATCGTCGCGACGATGGACGCGAAGGGCGTCGGAACGGGTGCGTTCTCATACGGTCCGCTTGGAGAAACGAGTGGGGTGAACCGACCGCGATTCATGTTCACCGGGCAGCAGTACTTCGGAGATTTGGGGCTGGGGTTGTACTATTACAAGGCGCGGTTTTACTCGCCGAGCCTTGGACGGTTCCTTCAAACCGATCCGGCGGGGATGAAGGACGATCTGAACCTGTATGCGTATGTGGGCAATAACCCGGTGAATCGGGTGGATCCGACGGGGCTGGCGAAGGTGGAGGTGGGGGGAGCGATTCAAGTTGCGGGCGTCGTCACTAATACCAATCATTATATAAATCGGGTAGGGGCTGGAAACATTGACTCAGTCGTTAACGTGGCGATTGGTATTGCCCAGTCGCCCGGTTTCGTGGGCGGGACTTCATTTGGAATGACGGTGAATGGCGTAAATTATAACGTGCGTAGTTTTTTGCTCCCAACGGGCGGTATTAACCTGGGAACGATTCATCCTGATGATGGGCGTCACAGGTGATAGTGATTTAATTTAGAGGTGTTCTTATGCACAACGATGAGAGACCTATTCTCGATAGCGAGATTGAGCTTATAAAGGCCATGCTGAATTATGCATTTCCCGGAGACGACGCATTTTCTATTCAAGTGGATCAATTGGAAAAAGTTATTTCGTGGAATTGTGACGACACGTTGCTAAAGCTTTGCTTCAAGGGTGCGTGTTCTAACTATCAAAATCAATTTTTCCGCAAGAATTTGAGCGGATTTGTCGAGGCATCGGGAATTGATTTGGATGGGGAGGCGGTGAATGCAATTCTGTGGATAACGGACGGCGAAATTAGAGACCTTGAGTTTTTGCGGCCGGATTCGAAAAAGGTCCATCGCCCCCCGACGGCTACCAACCTCAGAGGTTTTGTAAAAGCAATTTGAAGGCATCGTCTTTCCGTGCGGCACGAAGAGCGAGCCGCTGAAATACGAAAGACCGCTGACGCGGCCTTTCGGTCTTTTAAGCGGCGGTATTGATGAGTTTGCCGTGCTCGACGGTGACGCACACTCGCTGGCCGGGGAGAGTTCCGGCGTGCTTGATCAAGAGCCCGGAGAGCTTGATCTGGGGTTGTACTATTACAAGGCGCGGGTTTTCTCGCCGAGCCTTGGACGGTTCCTTCAAACAGATCCGGCGGGGACCAAGGACGATCTGAACCTGTATGCGTACGGGGGGAATAACCCGGTGAATCGGGTTGATCCGACGGGGCTGGCGAAGGTGGCGGTCGGGGATGCTACCGTTGTCGCACAACGCGGGCGGCCGTTTACCGGCGATGCGGGAAGCTATCACGTACATCCACTCACAGGTGACGGGCGACGGTATGGGGACGATGGAAAGCCTGTTCTGGATGTCGATATCAGCCACTCACATGGGGAAATGATTCCTCATATACACATTTGGCGAGATGGAAAGCGTGGTGACGGCGAATCATTATTCTGAAATCGAGGGAAACTATGGACGTCTTTTTCGCAAAGAGTAGAGCTGCGGTAGAACGGTTTATAAAAATTCAAGCGGTCGTCAAAGATGCGAGACTGTGGATAAATGGTGGCGTCAACATTGATGGCCTCGATGTGGAAGGGTTGGAAATTTCGAAATTCAGCATCGAATTTGACTTGAGAGAAGGAGGCCAATACGAAGCAATGGTTGGAACCATAGAAGACCATTACCAAGATTGTCACATATGGATTGAGGCGTAGTTGCTGGAACCTACGCGTCAATTTAGCGGCTAAAGATTCAACTAAGCGGCGGTAATGATGAGTTCGCCGTGTTCGACGGTGATGTGTACTTGCTGGAGGGGAGGAATCCGGCGTGTTCGATCCAGAGCCCAGAGAGCTTGATTTGGGGTTGTACTATTCCAAGGCGCGGTTTTACTCGCCGACGATCTGCAGATTGATCCGGTGGGGATGAAGGATGATTTGAACCTATCTAACGCACTAACCGGAGCTATACGTTGCACCGAAAACCTCCCGATGGATTCCGGCTGCCGTCCCCCGCTGAGCGCAATTTGGTTGAAGTACTGACGTCAGCTGAGTTTTCGGGGCGAGCCGAGGTGTTGGCTCAGCTTCAGTCGTATCACGTGCGCGTTATCGACGAGGAAGGCAGCCTTGAAATATGTACGTCGTGCGTTCGACCGGCGCTAGTACGGTACCGCGTATGCACGGAGTTGCATGGTTCGGACCTGGACGGCGTAATGATCAGCGTCATGTTGCATGTAGTAGACGGCTTCTGTCGCGAGATCGAAAACTATAAGGTCGACGGATCGCCCATTCAACGCATGCCGGAAGTTTGGGAATCCTTTGTTCCAGGGCCGGAATGGTGCACGAAGCCATCTGTTGGATAGTCTTTGACACTATCGTTCGTTGCGCTAAGTCGGCCGACGATGCCCCGGGCACCAGCCATGTATAAATCTTCCCGCCTTCCGCTCAAGCAACGCAATCAGATCCGGATCCATAAAGCTGTATTTATCCGGGATATCGAGACAAACAATCTGCTTCCCCTTCAGATATCGCCCGAACGATTTATTCAGTTTGACTCTGTGCCTTCGCTCCATGACGAAAATCACGTCGGCCCATGCGATTTGATTGGGTTCCAGGGGCGTTAGCGCATCAAGCGCCAAGCCTGCGGAATCTGTCTCGACGCCGGGCCATGACGAGAAAACCTCTTCGGCAGTCGGACTTCTCAAACGGTTTCTACTACAGATGAACAGCGCGCGCATTTGAACCGGTTGCCTCTTTAGACCTGGTCAAGAGGAAGAAGCTAAGCGCCATCCACGAACTCGTCAATGAAAAACGCCGACGACTCTCGCAAGTCACCGGCGTTGATTGTTGCCACGTGACACAACCTCACTCCACCGCCTTCACCATATCCTCGATCACCTTCTTGGCATCGCCGAAAACCATCATCGTCTTGTCCATGTAGAACAGTTCGTTGTCCAGCCCGGCGTAACCCGCCGCCATCGAGCGTTTGTTCACGATAATCGTCTTCGCTCGATACGCCTCCAGAATCGGCATCCCCGCGATCACGGATTTCGGGTCGGTCTTGGCCGCCGGATTCACCACGTCATTCGCCCCGAGCACCAACACCACGTCCGTCTGCTGGAATTCGCCATTGATGTCTTCCATCTCGTGGACGAGTTCGTAGTCCACCTCTGCCTCGGCCAGCAACACGTTCATATGCCCCGGCATCCGCCCCGCGACCGGGTGGATCGCATACTTCACGTCGATGCCTTTCTCGATCAGCTTGTCGGTGAGTTCCTTCAAAGCATGTTGAGCGCGCGCCACGGCCAGTCCATAACCCGGCACGATCACCACCGTCTCGGCATTGCCGAGCATGAACGCGGCGTCATCGGCGGAACCGGATTTCACTGGGCGCTGTTCCTTCGCGCCATCGGTTGCCGCCGCGCCGCCTTCATTACCAAAGCCGCCCAGGAGCACGTTGAAGAACGAGCGGTTCATCGCGCGGCACATGATGTACGAAAGAATTGCGCCCGACGATCCCACCAGCGATCCGGCGATGATCAACATCGGGTTGTTCAGCGAAAAGCCGATGCCCGCCGCCGCCCAGCCCGAATACGAGTTGAGCATCGATACAACCACGGGCATGTCCGCGCCGCCGATCGGGATGATGATCAGCACGCCGAGCGCGAACGCGATCAGCGTCATGATCGCGAACGGCAGCCACGACTGCGTGAACATGAAGATGATGCCGAAGCCGAGCATCGCGATGGCAAGCAGCAAGTTGATCATGTGCTGGCCGGCGTACACGACTGGCGCACCCTTGAACAACCTGAACTGATACTTGCCCGACAGCTTCCCGAACGCGATCACGGAACCCGAGAACGTAATCGCACCCACAAAAGTGCCGATAAACAATTCCACGCGATTGCCCACGGGAATCGGTTCGCCCAGCGCGGCGAGCCCGAACGCCGAGGGTTCGGAAACAACCGCATAAGCGATACAAACCGCTGCCAGACCAATCAGCGAATGCATGGCAGCGACGAGTTCGGGCATCTTCGTCATCTCGACTTTCGCCGCGACGTATGCGCCGATCGCGCCGCCCACCACGAGCGCTGCGAACAGCAGCCCCAGGCCCAGCGACAGATCCGATCCCAGCGCCGACGCCTGCTTAACGATCAACGCAATGGTCGTCAGGATCGCGATCGCCATGCCAACCATGCCGAACGTATTGCCGATGCGCGCGGTCTTCGGATTCGACAAGCCTTTGAGCGCCTGGATGAAACACACCGAGGCGACGAGATACAGGAGGGTGACTACGCTCATGCTCATTGCGCGGCCTCCTTCGACGGAGCGGCAATTTGCTTCGGCGCTTTCTTCTTGAACATCTCCAGCATTCGTCGCGTGACGAGAAATCCGCCGAACACGTTGACCGCTGCGAGCAACACCGCAAGCGTGCCGAAGAACTTGCCGGCGCCGCCTATGGTGAGGCCGGCTGCGAGCATCGCGCCGACAATCACGATAGCCGAGATCGCGTTCGTCACCGCCATCAATGGCGTATGCAATGCGGGCGTGACGTTCCACACCACGTGGTACCCGACGTAGATCGCGAGCACGAAGATGATCAGGTTGATGACCGTGTGATTAACCAGTTCCATGTCAGTCTCCTTTGATCCCGCGCGCGACCTGGCCGTCGCGGCACAGGAGCGTGGCCGCGACGATGTCATCGGCCATATCGATATTCAGCGTGCCTTCCTTCGTCACGATCAGCTTGATGAAGTCGAGCAGGTTGCGGGCGTAAAGGGCGG
>NZ_JBSIPA010000127.1:0-14740 GCF_053574605.1 Caballeronia sp. M23-90
TCGCCTTGCCCACGCTTCTCGCGGCCACTGCACCGGAAGCACGCGGCGCCGCGTACTATGGGCCAAAGGGTTTTCAGGAACTGATCGGGCCGCCATCGGAAGCGCGCATTTTCCCGCAGGCTACGGATGCGGCTGTTGGCGCGAAGCTCTGGGATGTATCGGCGAAACTCACGGGCACTGAATGGGGCCCGAAACGGGACATAGAGCGGGACATCAAGCGGGACGCAAAGCCGGGCGTCCAAAGGCCGGAGAAACTATGAAAGTCATCGTTTTTGGCGCGACGGGAATGGTCGGGCAGGGCGTGCTGCGGGAATGTCTGCTCGACCCGGATGTCGAGCGCGTGGTCGCGCTCGGGCGCAGTTCCACGAAACAACTCGATCCGAAGTTCAACGAGATCGTGCATGGCAATCTCTTCGATCTCTCCGCAATCGAGGACCAGCTTACTGGATTCGACGCCTGCTTTTTCTGCCTCGGCGTGTCGTCGTTCAGAATGAAAGAGGCTGACTACGCGCATCTGACATACGACCTGACGTTCGGCATCGCGCGGGTCTTGTCGCGAATCAATCCCGGGATGACGTTCTCGTATGTCTCGGGCTCGGGCACGGACACGACCGAGCGCGGAAACAGCATGTGGGCGCGGGTGAAGGGGCGCACGGAGAACGCGCTTTTGCGCATGCCCTTCAAGGCGGCCTATATGTTCCGCCCCGGAGCGATCCAGCCGATGAACGGCATCCGTTCGAAGACGCCGATGTATCAGGCGGTCATTTCCGTCATGGGGCCGTTATTTCCGCTGTTGCGGCGTTCGTTTCCGAATGCGATCACGACGACGCAGCAACTCGGCCGTGCAATGGTCGCCACGGCCAAACAGCGCGGGCCGTCGCGCACGTTCGAGCCACGGGATATCACGAGGTACTAGGGCTGCCCGTGCCGGCCGAAACCGGCACTTTCGCAAATCTAGCGGGCCGCATCGCCCCAGCGATATTCCTTCGTTGCATCGTCGAGCTTCGCTTTCAACGCGTCGTCGAGTTTCAGGTCGACGGCGGCCAGGCTGTCGGTGAGTTGCTCGGGTTTGCTCGCACCAATGATCGCCGATGTAATCGCGGGATTCGCCAGCACCCAGGCCACCGATGTCTTTGTCAGTGACTCGCCGGTTTCCTTCACGATCTGCTGCAGCTTCGCGATGGTCTCGAACTCGCGCTCGTGCCAGTAGCGCTGCGAATACATCTCGCCGGCCTTGCCGACCGTCCCGGTGAAACGGCCATCGGACGGTTTTGCGTCGTGCTTGTGCTTGCCGGTCAGCAGGCCTCCAGCGAGCGGGTTGTACGGAATCACGGCGAGGTGTTCGTCGGTCGCAAGCGGCAGCAGTTCGCGCTCGATCTGGCGAAACAGCAGGTTGTATCGCGGCTGGACGGAGATGAAGCGCGCGACGCGCAGGAAGTCCGAGCGGCCGAGCGCGGTCGCAAGCCGGTACGCCAGGAAATTCGACACGCCGATGTAGCGCGCCTTGCCATGACGCACGATGGTATCGAGCGCTTCGAGGGTTTCGTCGAGCGGCGTCTCGCGGTCGTCGCTATGCAACTGATACAAGTCGACGTAATCGGTATTCAGCCGTTTGAGCGATGCATCGATCGCATCCAGCAAGTGCTTGCGCGACGCGCCTTGATCCCATGCCGCCGGGCCCATCTTGCCGACCGCCTTGGTCGCGAGAATGAATTCGCTGCGGCGCGACGGCGTGTCCTTGAGCCATCGGCCGACGATCTCTTCCGTGCGGCCCGCATGCGTTTCGTCGGCGCCGAGCGGATAGACGTCGGCGGTATCGATGAAATTCACGCCCGCTTCCGCCGCACGGTCCATGATCCTGCGCGACACGTTTTCTTCGGTCTGCAAGCCGAAGGTCATGGTGCCGAGACACAGGCGCGAAACGGTCAGGCCGGTCTTCCCAAACTTACGATATTCCAAGGCGAACTCCTCGAGCGATTGACCAGGTTGAACATCAAGCAAGCTTAAACGCTACAGCCGATGCTTGCAGACGAAGCCTATGAGGTTGCGGGCTGGGTCGAGGCACGTGGGGGGACGGCATCGAGGAACCGGAACACGATGGCCGACGCGAGCGTGACCAGGCCCACGCACACGAACGCGATGCGAAACGCCAGCGCGGCCGAGCCGAGGCTCGACGAGAAAACGGACACGAGGCCACCGCCTATCGATACCCCCAGTCCGATCGCGAGCATCTGCACCATCGAGAAGAGGCTGTTGCCGCTTCCCGCATCCTTGATCGAAAGTCCCTTGAGCGTGACGCTGTTCATCGCGGCGAACTGCATGGAATTACAGGCGCCGAACACCGCGAGAATCGCAATTTCCAGCACGAGCGGCGTGCTCACCGAGAACGACGCGAAGCCGACTATCGATGCACCGACCAGGATCGTGTTCCACAGCAGGAAGTTGTCGTAGCCGTAGCGTTTGACGAGCGGCGAGATCCAGCCCTTCGCGATCGTCCCCGCGAACGCAGCGGGCAGCATCATCAAGCCCGAATGCAGCGGTGAATAACCGAGCTGCAATTGCATGAGCAGCGGCAGCAGGAACGGCACGGCGCTCGAACCAATCCGGCACAGCAAGTTGCCGATCAGCCCGACGCTGAAATTCGGTTCGCTGAACAAGGACAGGTTGAACAGCGGATTCGCACGGCGCCTTGCGTACGGAATGTAGGCGAGCGCGGCGATGGCGGACACCGCGAACAAACCGCCCGATACCAGTATCTTGTGCGATTGCGCGGGGCTGTCGAGCGCCATCGAAAACGCGACCATGCAGAGCGACAACATCGCGCCGCCGATGAAGTCGAAAGGCGGGGCATCGGAGATGGCGTCATCGGGCAGGAAACGCTGCACCGCGAGCAGACCGACTGCGCCGATCGGCACGTTAATCAGGAAGATCCAGTGCCACGAAAAAGATTCGACGAACCAGCCGCCCAGGGTCGGGCCGAGAATCGGGCCGACTTGGCCCGCAATGGAGATCACCGCCAGCGCCGAAACATATGCTTCGCCGGTCACGCTGCGAAGCACGGCGAGCCGGCCGATAGGCAGCAGCATGGAACCGCCGATACCCTGGATCACGCGCGCCACGATCAGTTGGTTCAGCGTTTGTGCGTTCGCGCAGCACAGCGATCCGATCACGAACAGGAGAATGGCGACAAAATAGACGCGCCGCGTGCCGAAGCGGTCGGCGAGCCAGCCGGAGGCAGGCGTAAGCAACGCCATGGTCAGCGTGTATGCAACCACGATCGGTTGCATGGCGAGCGGTTGCGCGTGCAGGCTTCGCGCAATGGAGGGCAGGGCCGTATTGACGATAGTCGTGTCGAGGGCCTGCATGAAAAAGCCGACGGCCACGATCCAGAGAAGCGCCGTGTGTGAGTTCTTTGGGGTCATTCTTTTACTGACGAAGCGTTATAGCGCGGAATTCCGTGCAATGTGAAGATTTTAAGACGATGCGCGGTTATCGGGAACCCCGCTGATAACATTGACTGCTATCGGAATAGTCGATAACAATGGCACATGCTCAATCCTGTCTGGCTGAACACCTTCGCGACGGTGGCCGCGTCGCATAGTTTCACTGACGCCGGCCGTCAGCTCAGTCTCACGCAGTCGAGCGTCAGCGAGCACATCCGGCGTCTCGAGGAACATGTGGGTCGCCGCCTGCTGGTCCGCGATACCCATTCGCTCGCGCTCACCGCCGACGGCGAAGCCATGCTCGTTCACGCACGCGTGATCCTCGAGGCCATGTCCCATGCCGAATCGCAATTCCGCTCGCCGCGATTACGTGGCCGCGTGCGGCTGGGTTCATCCGACGATATGGCGCTCGGGCCGCTGCCGAGCGTGCTCGCTGCGTTCCGGCGCACGCATCCCGATGTCGAGCTGGAGATCACAATCGGCATGACGGGGCGGCTTTACGAGCGCCTGGATGCGGGCGCGATCGATCTGCTGATCGGCAAAAGGCGGCTGGGCGACCGGCGCGGCATACCGCTCTTTTCAGGAAAATTGGAATGGCTTGCGCGGACCGGCACCGAAGTGGATCTCGCGCAGCCCTTGCCGCTGATTCTCGTCGCCGAGCCGAGCGTCACTCGTGCCGTGGTGCTCGATGCGCTCGCGGCCGCGGGCGCCCAATGGCAAATGGTCTGCACGAGCAGCTCGTATGCAGGATGCATTGCCGCCGCGCGTGGCGGGCTGGGCCTGACAGTGCGTTCGAACTTTCTCTCGGGCAGGGGACTTGCACCCCCAACCAATCGTGCCGAGTTGCCGGAATTGCCGGAAGTCGAGTTCATCGCGCTGGCGGCGAAGCATTTGAGCCGGCCGGCGGAAACCCTGCTCGAACTCCTGCAGGACAGCGATCTTCGCGGTGAATGGGCCGGGGAATGACCGGCATTGAACTGCAGGCATGCTGCGTGCGAAAACGGTGGCGTGGCATGGCGCCGCCGCTTGCTTCGCGTTTCGCCGCTTTTGGCTAGGACTAATCGTGGGATCAATCGCGTTGTAAGCACCTGCGCTTCGGAGAACATTTGCAAGGTTGTGCAAACACAACGCGCGGCGGATTGGATTCGTTCCAATAAGAAGCTTCTTATATATTGTGCGGCGTCGGCCGTAAGCCTGCTCCAGGCAACAGTCTCGCACCGTATGCGGCAATCAACCTCTTATCGATGCCACAAGCCACACTTCGTCTCCTTCGTCACCTGTTGCTCTTCGCCGCCTCGCTCGCGTGCTGCGCTCACGCGAGCGCTGCTTCCTACGTGGTCAAGCACTGCGCTGAACTGCAGGGCAAGGACGTGCCCGCGTCGGTGATCGGACTGCCCACGCGCGGGGCGATCATCACGGATGCATCGTTCGTTGCTGCTGCAGCGCCTCGCAACCGCAACGGCGATTACTGCCGGCTCGTCGGCGTGATCAAGGCGCAGCTCGACACCACGCCCGATATCCGCTTCGAAGTGAACCTTCCGGCGCGCTGGAATGGCCGCGCGCTGCAAATGGGCGGCGGCGGTTACAACGGCGTGATCGTGAGCGGAACGGAACCGACGGCGTTCGCGCCGGCGGCGTCTCCGTTATCGATTGGTTATGCGACGTTCGGCTCGGACTCGGGTCACGTCGGGAATTCAGGGCGCGCCGACTTTGCGATGAACGACGAAGCGGTGATCAACTTCGGCTACGGGCATTTGAAGAAGACGCACGATGTCGCGCTGGCGCTCATCATCATGGGCTACGGGCGCAAGCCCGAGCAGACCTACTTTGCGGGTGGCTCGACAGGCGGACGCGAGGCGTACACGGTCATCGAGCGTTTTCCCGACGACTACGACGGCGTGATAGCAAACGCGCCTGCCATCAATTTTTCGGGCGTGCGGCTGATGGGGGTGAAAGTCGGGCGTGCATCGTACGGGACACCCGGCGGGTTTGTCGGACCGGCGCAGCAAAAACGCGTGGTCGAAACCGTGCTGCAGGAATGCGACGGACTCGACGGCGCGCTCGACGGCATCGTTGCGAATGTGGAAGCCTGCCGTGAACGCGAGCCGAAGATCATTGCGCAGTTGCGATGCGTCGGCGGACAGCGGCCATCGCAGCGGGACAGTTGTTTGTCGGAGGCGCAACTCGCGACGCTCGAGACCTTGCGCGACGGCTTCACGCTGCCCTACGAACTCGCGCACGGCGTGACCCGTTATTACGGCTACAACGTTTTCCAGGGCGTGGACTTTTCAAGCGGGCTGGGACTTGGCAATTCAGCTACGCTCGTGCAGCCGCCGCGTTTCGATGTCAACGGCTACCTGTTCACGCAGGGCGACAGCTACATGAAGTACTTCGTCACGCATGACCTGCGCTTCAACACGCTCGACTTCGACCTGGATCACCCCGGCGAGTACAAAGGGCGTCTGGTGGATTTATCGTCGACGGTCGGCGCGATGAACCCCGACATGTCGGCGTTCATTGCGCATGGCGGCAAGCTGATCACCATGCACGGTCTCGCCGATGAAGTCATCAGCCCGAACCAGACCATCGCTTTCTATCAGTCGCTTGTCGCGAAGTATGGGCAGGCGATCGTCGATTCGTTCATGCGGCTTTACATGGTCCCGGGTTTTCAGCATGGCAACGGCGTGTTCATTCCGGCCTGGGACGAACTCGGCGCGCTGGACAGATGGGTCACGGCAAACATTGCGCCGGAGACGCTGGTCGGCTTCGATATCGCAAGCGCCACGAACGGACGCAGCCGCCCGCTTTGCCGGTATCCGGGATATCCGCGGTACATAGGGAAGGGGAGCATGAACAGCGCGGCGAGCTTTCGTTGTGAGAATCCCTGAGCTCGCCGCTTTCAAACGTGACGCTTACTTCGCCGCTTCGACCTGGCCGCGAATCTCGCCGCCCGGATTCTTCGCCGTGTGAACGTTGAAATACCAGTTGCCGGCGAGCAGGTCCTTCGCTTGTGCACTGGTCAATGTGGCGCTGCCTTCAATCGGGCTCGGCAGCTTGCTTGGATCGATAGGAATCACCACGCCTGCGTTCTTGCCCACCGGCGCCGGGCCGTGGAAATGCGCCATGCTCGCCGGACCCGTCAGGTCTGCGTAAGTCACCTTCCATTGCAGCAGCTTGGACGACGTGTCATACGTGCCGTCGAGCTTGCCGTGACCCTGGCTGTCCTTCGGCGGGACTTCCGACGAAGCGGCGAGGTCGGCTTTCAGGTTGACCGTATCGGCAAAGGCGAGCGCCGGTACGGCCAGCGTGAGCGAGAAGGCGGCGGCGGTCAGCATGCGATTGAGTTTCATGAGCGTTTTTCCAGTTTTTATGGACTAATGGAACTTCACGACGATGCTCGACCAAAGCTGTCCTTGGATCCCGGCCGAGTGTTTCGATAATACGCGTTGCGTCGTTAGCTGCTTTGGGAAACGCCTGTGCTCACGGGTTTATTCCATGTGCACATGCGGGATTTGCGAAGCGTGAAAAAAGGCGCCGTCGGCGCCTTTTCGTCATGATGGCTTTGCTAGCGAGTACCGTGCTTACGACCGCGTCGCTTCGAAGAGGAACCACACTCGCTCTTCCGTCTGGTCGATCCAGTTTTCGATAAGACTTGCCGTCGCGACATCTTCCTTGTCGTCGCAAAGCTCATGCAGTTCGCGCATGTACTTCACGAGCGATTCGTTGTCGGCGCGCAGCTCGTTGAGCATGTCGATAGGCGGCACGAAGTCCGCGTCGTTATCGGCGAGGCGCTTCAACGTGCTGATTTGTCCGACGGAACGCAGCGTCGTACCGCCGAGCTTGCGTGCGCGTTCGGCGATCGGGTCGATCATGTCGTAGACGAATTGCGCCTGGTCATCGAGCAGCAGGTGATAGTCGCGAAAGTGCGGGCCGCTCACGTGCCAGTGGAAATTCTTCGTCTTGACGAAGAGAGAAAACACGTCAGCGAGCAACCGGGTCAGGCCTTCGGCGACTTGCTTGCGTGCGTCGTTACCCAGGTCGGTCGGTGTGGTCAGAGCGGCAGATGCTGCGCTTGGTTTCTTTGTCGATGTAGCCATGTAAAAGCTCCGGAGTTTCAGATTGGCGGGAAAATCTTGGGTCAACTAGCGCATGCGTTGCACGTCTTGTGCCTAGCCGGATCCAATGGACACATCACGCCCCGCGTTTTCCCCTACGTCTTATTTGTTGACTCAGGACCGCCGAGGCAACACACTTTGTCTCAAGGTGTGATCACAGGTCACAGATCGCGCAAGGAGTTGTTTAATTCATGGCACAAGGCACGACGCGAGACACCACGCGCGAAGCAAACGAGCCGCTGCCGCTCGAACTCGTGGCGCGCGAGACCATGGCAGGGCGTGTGTACGCCCAGTTGCGCGAAGCGATCATGACGGGGCGTTTTGCGCCCGGACAGGCGCTGAGCCTGCGCGGGGTGGCGGAGGCAGTGGGTTCATCGACCATGCCGGTGCGCGCCGCGCTGACACGACTGCAGGCCGAGGGCGCGCTGATCGACGGTCCCGGCCGCGCGCTCATGGTCCCGCCCATGACGCTCGACTTGCTCGATGAGCTGCGAGATGTACGAATATCGCTTGAAGGGTGCGTCGCGAAGCGCGCGGCCTCGCGGATGACGAAGGAACATTTGAGCGCGCTGCAAGCCGTGTTCGATGCAATGCACGCGCATGTGGAAGCCGGCGATGTCGCCGCGTATTTGCGCAGCAACTTCGAGTTTCACATCGCCATCTACACGCATGGCGCGAGCGATCTCACGCTCGCCACGATCCAGAACTTGTGGATGCGCATTGGGCCGTTCCTGAATCTCGTCGCGCCGGATATTCCGCACATGAGGTTATCGATGGCCGCGCACAAGAAGATTGTCGATGCGCTCTGGAAGGGCGATGGCGAAAGCGCGCGGGCGGGTATTGAAGAAGACATCGGCGGCGCTGCGGCTGACTTGCAGGACCGCCTGCAAAGCAGGGAGGCTGCACGCGCCTAGCAAGGCTTTCAAGGCTCAACGAAATATAAGAACATCAACGGAGACAAGCATGACGGTTCTGCAAATGTTGAAACCGCACGCGGGATTGCGCGTGCTGGTTACGGGTGGGGCATCGGGTATCGGACTCGTGATAGCGCGTGCTTTCGTCGATGCCGGTTCGCGTGTCCATGTCTGCGACGCAAGCAAGGATGCTATCGACACGCTACTCAAAGTCGAAGAAAGCGCCGAGCTGAACGCGATCACCGCGACGCTCGCGGATGTATCGGACAGGGCGGCGGTGGATCGCGTATTCGATGACGTCGCCACGCAACTTGGCGGCCTCGATGTGCTGATCAACAACGCGGGCATTGCCGGGCCGACGGGCGGTATCGATGAGATGGATGTCGGCGAGTGGGAACAGACCGTCGATGTCAATCTCAACGCGCAGTTCTATTTTGCGCGTCGGGCCGTGCCGTTGCTGAAAAAGGCGCGTGAGGGCGGATCGATCATCGCGTTGTCGTCGGTGGCGGGAAGGCTCGGATATGCATTCCGCACGCCGTATTCCGCGACGAAATGGGCCGTGGTCGGGCTGACGAAGAGCCTGGCCATTGAACTCGGACCGGACAACATCCGCGTCAACGCCATTCAGCCGGGCATTGTGAAGGGACCACGCATCGAGCGTGTGATCTCCGCGCGCGCCCAGCAGCTCGGCCTCTCCTATGAAGACATGGAGAAGGATTACCTGGCCAAGATCTCGCTGCGCCGCATGACCACGCCGGAAGAGGTCGCCGCGACCGCGCTGTTCCTCTGCTCGCCCGGCGGCAGCGGGATTTCGGGGCAGGCCATCTCGGTGTGCGGCAACGTCGAAGTGCTTTGAACACGCTTTAAACATTCGTCTTTTTTCACGAGGTCTGAAAGCAATGGCTACCAAGCGCAAGGTCATCATCACATGCGCGCCCACCGGCGCGATCCATACTCCTTCGATGTCGCCGTACCTGCCCGTCACGCCGCAGGAAATCGGCGACGCCGCGCTGGCCGCAGCGAAAGAGGGCGCGGCAATCCTGCACCTTCACGCCCGCGACCCCGTCGACGGCCGGCCCACGCAAGACCCCGCCGTGTTCCAGCAATTCCTGCCGCGCATCAAAGCCGAAACGAATGCGGTGATCAACATCACGAGCGGCGGCAGCCCGCATATGACGGTGGAAGAACGTCTGAAGCCGGCACATCACTTCCAGCCGGAAGTGGCATCGCTGAACATGGGTTCGATGAACTTCGGCCTTTATCCCATGCTCGACCGCTTCAAGGAGTTCAAGCACGACTGGGAGCGCCAGCATCTGGCCAACAGCCGCGACCTGATCTTCAAGAACACGTTCAAGGATATCGAATACATCCTGACGTCTTGCGGTGCGAACGGTACGCGCTTCGAGTACGAGTGCTACGACATTTCGCACCTCTATAACCTCGCGCATTTCGTTGATCGCGGTCTCGCGAAACCTCCGTTCTTCGTGCAGAGCGTGTTTGGGTTGCTTGGCGGTATCGGCGCGCATCCGGAAGACCTGATGCACATGCGGCGCACCGCTGACCGGCTTTTTGGAAACGACTATGTCTGGTCGATACTCGGCGCAGGACGTCATCAGATTCCACTCGCAACCCTCGGCGTGGCGCAGGGATCGAATGCGCGCGTCGGTCTTGAAGATTCGCTTTGGATAGAAGCCGGGAAACTCGCTGAATCGAGCGCGGCGCAGGTCGTGAAGATCCGTCAGGTGATAGAGGGCCTGTCGCTCGACATCGCCACGCCAGATGAAGCGCGCGCCATGCTCGGGCTCAAGGGCGCGGACAACACGAACTTCTGACGCATCCTTCAACCTTTGACGGCGGAGATCACTGTGACTGTGCAGAAGCTCAAGGTGGTCGCCATGCCTACGGGATGGCTGACTGTCGATCGTTCATCGCAGATATACGGCCGGTATTACGGCCAGCAGATCAAGGTGCCGGTCTGGTCGACGGCAATTGTCGGCGGCGACAAGAAGATCGTGGTGGATACCGGCATTCACGATCCGGGCTGGGTATCGAATTTCGTGTGCCCGTGCACGCAGGCGCCGGAAGAACGGCTCGAACGCGCGCTGAAAGAGTACGTGGGATGGAGTGCGGACGAGGTCGATATTGTCATCAACACGCATTTGCATTACGACCATTCCGGCGGCAATACGCTGTTCAAGAATGCGCGGTTCGTCGTGCAGGCAAGTGAATGGGAATACGCGGGCCGTCCGTTGCCCACGCAAGCCACGTTCTATCAGGAGTTCCTGATAGGCCGCGAACCGCTCGCGTATTTTCGCTGGCAGTTCGTGCACGGCATCACCGACATCGCTCCGGGTGTGCGTGTTGTGCCAACGCCTGGTCATACGCCGGGCCATCAGTCGGTCGCGGTCGATACCGCTGACGGCGTGGTGCTGATTGCCGGCGACTGCGCAAGCTGCATGGAGAATATCGTCGATCTCGTGCCGGTCGGAATCGTTCACGAGACCGCGGCCGAACTGGCTTCGCTCAGGCGAATCCGGCAGATCGCTGACTTCGTCATCCCCGGCCACGATCCGAATGTCGTGGCGGGATCTGCAGGCATTGAATTACCCGCAAGCGCACGTCTGAAGCACGTAGAAAGTTAGTAGTACACGTATATATAACCATATGCAGCATCGGAGGAAGACATGAAAACGCTGACGAACACCCTGCGTCGGGCGGCACGGCTTGCGCTCGGGGCCACGTTGCTCGCAACGCTGGCAGTATCGCAACAAGCAACGGCTGCGGAAAAATACAAGGTATTTCTGTCGATGAGCTATGTCGGCAATGACTGGCAAACCGAAGCCGCGAACATGGTCAAGGCCATGTCCGCAACGCCGGGCCTGAAAGACAAGGTCGATCTCGAAGTGCAGGTCGCGGGCACCGACGCACAAAAGCAGATCCAGCAAATCAATTCGATGGTGCAGGCGGGCGCGAAAGCTATTGTGATCTATCCGATCTCACCGACGGCGGTGAATCGCGCGATCAAGAACGCGTGCTCGAAAGGCGTGATCGTGGCCGCGTACGACGGCGAAGTGACCGAGCCATGCGCGCATAACGTGACGATCGACCAGAAGCAGGCCGGTACGGTGACGGCGGAATGGCTCGCGAAGACGATCAATGGCAAGGGCAATATCGTGCTGATCAACGGCGTGCCGGGCACGTCCGTGGATCGTGCGCGCACTGAAGCCGCGAAGGCGGTGTTCGCGAAGTATCCGGGCATCAAGATCGTGGCTGAGGGCACCGGCATGTGGAGCCAGGCGACGGCGAAGACGGAGTTGTCGAAGATCCTTGCCACCAATAGCTGGGACAAGATCGACGGCTTATGGATGCAGGTTGGCTGCTTCACGGCGGCGTCCATGCAGCTCGAAGCCGGCATAGCCGACGACAAGGTGAAGCCATGCGCGGGTGAATCGTCGAACGGGCACCGCGTGCAGATGCTGCCGCCGGGCACCGTCAAGGGCGATGGTTCGTATCGCTCGATCGGGTACAGGTCGATCTCCTATGGATCGCCGCCGTACTCGGGCGCGCTGGCGTTGAAGATGGCTGTCGGCAAACTCGAAGGCAAGGACTTCCCGCCGCACGTGACGCTCAAGCTGCCGCTGGTCCTGACGGCGGAATCCAAGCTGTGCAAGACGGGTTCGATCGATGAACTGAAGGCAGGGTGCACCGCGTTCATGCCGGACAAGGTGCCGCCGGGCTGGTTCGCCGACATCTATTCGGCGGAGACGAGCGAGGTGGGTTTCAACGCGGCGCTGACCGGCAAGCCGGATTAAGGAGCGTTCCATGCAGAGCCACTCACAGGCAGCGGACGGCGGCTGGGCGATCGATCTGTCGAACGTGACCAAGCGCTTCGGCGCGACCGTCGCGCTGGACAATGCGTCCTTTCGGGTCAGGCGTGGTGCCGTTCACGCGCTGCTTGGCGAGAACGGCGCGGGCAAGTCGACGACCGTGAAGCTGCTTTCAGGCTTGATGCAGCCGGACGAAGGCAGTATCTCGATCCTCGGGCAGAGCGTGAACATGCGCGGTCCGAAAGACGCGCACCGGGCGGGCGTGCAGACCGCGTTCCAGGAAATGACGCTGGTGCGCGACCTGACGGTCGCGCAAAACCTGCTCATGTCGTATGAACCGACGGGCTGGTTCGGCCGAATCCGCCAGCGCGAAGCGCAACGTCAGGCGGCGGAGTGGCTCGACAAGCTCGAACTGGGCGATGTCCGTCCCGGCGCGTATATCCGCGATCTGGCTTTGCCGGTACGCCAGAAGATCGAGATTGCAAAAGCGCTCGTGCGCAAACCCGACGTGCTGTTGCTCGATGAACCGACTTCGGCGCTATCGGGCCGCGATGTGTCGTGGCTTGCGCGCCGTATTGAAGAGATGAAGGCGCGGGGCGTGACCTTCGTGTTCATCACACATCGCATGCAGGAAGTGCGCGAGTTCTGCGACAGCCTGACGGTGTACAGGAACGGCCACGACGTGGGCGCATTCGATACTGCCGCGATCTCGGACGACGAAGTCATCCGGCTTGTCATCGGCCGGTCGCTGGAAGCCAAATACCCGCCGAAGATCGCTTCTCCCACCGTGCTCGACACCCCGGCGATGGAAGCGCGCGGCATCAAGGTGGATGCCGTGGTGAACGACTTCGACCTGACGTTGAAAGCGGGCGAGGTGCATGGCATTGCGGCACTTCAGGGCATGGGGCAGCGCGAAATTTTCGAGGCGCTGTTCGGGGCGGAGTTTATCGATGCAGGCCAGATCCTGGTGGATGGGAAACCGGTCACGCTGACGTCGACGGCTGATTCGTTGAAGGCCGGGATATCGACAAGTTTTCTGCCTGAGGACCGCAAGACCGAGGGCTTGTTCCTGCGGCTTCCCGGCGGAGAAAACGTCTCGTTGCCGGTCATCAAGCGCTTTACGCACTTCGGTCTGATCGACAGAAAACGCGAGCAGGCTGCCATCAAGCGTGCGCTCGCACAGATGGAAGTGAATCCGCGTGCCGTCTACAAACCGTGCCTCTCGTTCTCGGGCGGCAACCAGCAGAAGATCGCGATGGCGAAATGGCTGCTCACGCAAAGCCGCGTGTGGCTGATGTTCGATCCGACGCGCGGTATCGATGTCGGGACCAAGCATCAGATCTTCGTGTTGATGCGTGCATTCGCGGCGGCCGGCGGGTCCGTGCTGTTTTATTCCACCGATGTCCCCGAGCTGGTGAACGTATGCGATCGCGTGACGGTGGTGTATCGCGGGCGCAATGTGGCCGAGCTCGCAGGCGACGCGCTCACGGAAGAAAACGTGATGCGCAAGATGCTCTCAAGCTGAAGCAACCAGAGGTCGATCATGAAAATTGCAATTGCGTCACCCGATAGCGAGATCGTGCGCCCAGGCGCGCACGTCGGTTTGCGGGCGCGCATCGATCATTATCGCGGGCTGATCATCGCCATCGGCGCGCTCTTCGCAATGCTGGTTGCGTGGGTGTCACTGTCGGCAACGCCGGTCGGCATGTACGACGTCGGCTCGGTGATCTCCAGCAGCACGACGCTTGCGCTTGCGGCCATTGGCCAGACTATCGTCGTCCTGAGCGGCGGCTTTGATCTGTCGGCGTCCGCGGTAGTTTCGCTTTCGAACGTGCTCGCCGTGCACTTTGTACAAGGCACGCCCATCCAGCAATGGGGCGGCGTTGCGTTGATTCTCGCGATAGGCGGCGGTATCGGGCTGATCAACGGTGCACTGATCGCGTGGTTCCGGTTGCAGTCCATCGTTGTCACGCTCGCGACCATGTTCATGGTGCAAGGACTCACGCTGCTGATCCAGAACAAGCCGGGCGGGAGTATCGGCGAGCAGTTTGGCGGCCTGATCACGTCGGATCTCATTCAGGACAAGGTGCCGATGTCAGCCGCCGTGCTGATTGTCGCGCTGCTTGTCTGGACCTTCGTCAAGCGCACGCGGTTTGGCGTGGGGCTCTACGCCCTTGGCAGCGATCCCGACGGCGCGTACTCGAACGGCATGCCCGTTCAAACATACCGGATTGCGACGTATGCGCTCGCCGGCATGTTCTACGCGGCGGCGGGCTTGTATGTATCGGCACAGACGGGCTCTGCCGATCCGCTCCATTTGCTTCTCCAGAAATTAAGCGACGCAAGACGCCGCGGGAGGATTGAGGTTTTCTGTTTCCGCTCCGGGATGAGCGTCGCGCTGTCCACTTCAATCTTTATCGTGTAGTGCTGTTCGAGTGACT
>NZ_JBSIPA010001039.1:0-259 GCF_053574605.1 Caballeronia sp. M23-90
ACCAGCACGTCGTGTTCGAGCAACCGGTCGCGGTTCTTGCTGAACGTCGAGTGGTCCCACACGGTCCCGTCCATCGGCAAGCCGACGAACCAGCGGAACAGCATGTTGTAGGAAATCTGTTCTACCAGCATGCGCTCGCTACGAATTGAGTACAGCACCTGCAGCAAAAGAGCGCGCACCAGCTTCTCCGGCGCGATGCTCGGGCGGCCTCCTTTGACGTCCGCCTCATACATCCGCGCGAACACATCGTCCATGCGTT
>NZ_JBSIPA010001040.1:0-258 GCF_053574605.1 Caballeronia sp. M23-90
CGGGTCTACGCCCAGCAACTGAACGCCCTATTCGGACTCGCTTTCGCTACGCCTGCCTTAATCAGTTAAGCTTGCTACTGAACGTAAGTCGCTGACCCATTATACAAAAGGTACGCCGTCACCCCTTCGCAGAGGCTCCGACTGTTTGTATGCATGCGGTTTCAGGATCTATTTCACTCCCCTCCCGGGGTTCTTTTCGCCTTTCCCTCACGGTACTGGTTCACTATCGGTCGATCACGAGTATTTAGCCTTGGAGGA
>NZ_JBSIPA010000128.1:0-14726 GCF_053574605.1 Caballeronia sp. M23-90
GAAACCTTGTTCTATTTGCCGTGGAATCGGCATTAACTTTGCCGTGGAATCGGCATTAACTTTGCCGTGGAATTCGTGATTTTTTTCCCGTGGAATCCTTGTTCGCGATGGCGTGGAATACGCAGATAGCGACGGATCGCTGTCTTTCTAAGCTGCCTGCGCGGCAGCAAACGAGCCGTTGAGTTACGTCACGCGACGACTAAATTTCTAAGCTGCCTGCGCGGCAGCAAACATCGGCACGGCGCGGGTAGTGCGCGAAGATTTTTCTAAGCTGCCTGCGCGGCAGCAAACGCTAGCTGATGCTGCTACAGCCCACTGGTCGTTTTCTAAGCTGCCTGCGCGGCAGCAACCTAGCGCAGCGACATTCCGCCTTCCTGCATGACTTTCTGAGCTGCCTGCGCGGCAGCAAACCAGATGGGCTCGGCCATTACGGCCGCGACAAATTTCTGAGCTGCCTACGCGGCAGCAAACTGGAGCTTGAACGCTTCGCGCACTTTGGCTGCTTTCTGAGCTGCCTGCGCGGCAGCAAACAGCGGTCAGGGTTGGATGTGCGGGTGGTGATTTTTCTGAGCTGCCTGCGCGGCAGCAAACCCAAGCTTCGCGGCAACGTCCGCCTCGCAATCTTTCTGAGCTGCCTGCGCGGCAGCAAACTCCAGCACGACGTTTTCATCCTGCTCGCCTTCTTTCTGAGCTGCCTGCGCGGCAGCAAACTCCGCGTGGGCCTGAGTCGATGCGATGGCGGCTTTCTGAGCTGCCTGCGCGGCAGCAAACATAACTTGCCCTTCATACGTTCGCGGCTTCATTTTCTGAGCTGCCTGCGCGGCAGCAAACAATTGAGGCTGGGCGGTAGCCTCGATCAGATCTTTCTGAGCTGCCTGCGCGGGAGAAAACTTTTTTACTCAATCATTAGGAAGACTTATGCCGCTCTGAGCTGCCTGCGCGGCAGCAAACGCTCGCGATTGCAGTGCGGAAAGTTTCGATTTTTTCTAAGCTGCCTGCGCGGCAGCAAACTGCTTGCCGAGGTTCGTACGCTGCCGTTCATCTTTCTAAGCTGCCTGCGCGGCAGCAAACCGAAGCAAGCGAGCCGATCCCGAACGCGTACTTTTCTAAGCTGCCTGCGCGGCAGCAAACGGACATGTTGATCGCATGCCTCTGGTCGCGCTTTTCTAAGCTGCCTGCGCGGCAGCAAACCCTTGCATTCTAATTCGTGAGCGCATACATTATTTCTAAGCTGCCAGCGCGGCAGCAAACCCGCTCGACGCGCACGCCGGCGACTTCAAGCATTTCTAAGCTGCCTGCGCGGCAGCAAACGAGCTGTTGCCACCGCTTCGTCCTTGTTCTTGTTTCTAAGCTGCCTGCGCGGCAGCAAACAAATGGAGGATTACCGTTCGGGCGGCATGAATTTTCTAAGCTGCCTGCGCGGCAGCAAACTCACTGTCGAGATAGTCGACGGTCCAGGCGAATTTCTAAGCTGCCTGCGCGGCAGCAAACATCGGTACCGTGTACGGTCCAAGAGAAATTATTTTCTAAGCTGCCTGCGCGGCAGCAAACACGTCATCGCCCCAAGCCGAAATGTTCGGGTTTTTCTAAGCTGCCTGCGCGGCAGCAAACCACTGATCGCGACCGGCGCCGTTTTTGATTTCTTTCTAAGCTGCCTGCGCGGCAGCAAACAGGGCGACAGGATCCGTCGTGATGATCCTGATTTTCTAAGCTGCCTGCGCGGCAGCAAACTACTAAAGATACAGAACTGGCCACCGTTGTTGTTTCTAAGCTGCCTGCGCGGCAGCAAACACGAGGAGAAGGCAAGCGGCAAAGCGGTAAAATTTCTAAGCTGCCTGCGCGGCAGCAAACCTCGTGCAGATCGTCGACGGCCTGGCGGAAAATTTCTAAGCTGCCTGCGCGGCAGCAAACACTACCTCTTCGACGAACGTATTGCCAATCGATTTCTAAGCTGCCTGCGCGGCAGCAAACTTGTGATCGCGCAGGAGATCGTCACGCAGATGTTTCTAAGCTGCCTGCGCGGCAGCAAACGATTATCTGGCACTCACAAACGCCGCGACTGATTTCTAAGCTGCCTGCGCGGCAGCAAACTATTTCCGCAAGATTCACATTCGGCGATGACATTTCTAAGCTGCCTGCGCGGCAGCAAACTTGCCGGGACGCTTGCATCAGGCGCTCACCCATTTCTAAGCTGCCTGCGCGGCAGCAAACGATGCGCTTGAAAAACCCGTCGCAGCCACAGTTTTCTAAGCTGCCTGCGCGGCAGCAAACGCCAAGCACAACAGTTGCTTGAGCTTTTCGGTTTTCTAAGCTGCCTGCGCGGCAGCAAACTAGACGAACCCCACCTTAACGCATTGATTCCAAAGAATAACCCGACGGGCGCCGCAATTTACCCAAATCGCAGCCCCATCGCTAAGTCATTGATTAACCAACAACCTAAAACAAATCCAGAAAAAAGGGTTTAGAAACATGGCACGCTCGCTCCCTGACTCATACCATAACTATTAAACGATCCCAACGCTCCCGCCGGCACCGCAACCTGCTCAATAAATAAGCAAAACGGCTGCCCCGTACTGGCGCTTCGTATTTGTACATAAGGCAGATCCGGCGTTCGCTCAACGCTATCGGGAATCGCCTCGGCCGCTTGCTCCATGCTTTCGCCCTTGCGTTGCATACGGCGGCGGCGCATGCGTTCAGCATTCGTCTTGAACTGACGGCGTTGCACGATCTGATGCGTCGCTCCAGCTGGTACCAACTCGGCCGCCGTCACTGCCACATGATCGCGCATGCCTTGAAGCCAGGCATGCTTCATCAAACCCAGCAAAGCCGGTTCACCGCCGTGCAGCCGTAGCACCTGCCCGAGCGAGCGCGGACGCAAGCTATATTCGGGAAAGCTGATGCCGATGTCGTCGGTCCGAAGCTGCACCAGCGCCCTATGCAGTTTCGCCACAAGCGCGCCGAACAGATGCGTCTGGCTAAATTCCGGATCGGGCAACAAAGTTATATCGATAAAATGTGTCGTCATGGCTATCAGCTCGTGGCGCCAAACACCCCGCCGCGAATGAGCACGGCCATGACAAAATGTTGCTGCTCCAAAGGCGGCGCCTGGTCTTTGAGCAGCCAGTCATCCAGCAACGTGTAGAAGTCCTGCTTTTGCTTAGGCTGACGATACGCCTTGCCTTGCGTGGTGACCGATCCATAGGGCTCCACCGCGATCGGACCAAGTTCTTGCGCGTCCTCATACCAGGTATCGATTGTTCGCACAGCATTGCCGATCTTTTGCGAATGCATTGCCGCCACGTCCTGCACGCAATACAGCGTCCGACTTTTTTTGCTGTCGTTCTTGTCGAGAATCAGTTCCTGCGACGGAAAGACTTCCTGCCCGCACCCGAGACGCACGTAAGCAATCACTTGGAGCAATACATGCATACGCCCTGCCAGGCCTTCGGCGATCAGCCCGCCCAGCGTTTTGACGTTCTCATCAAGTTCGTTCAGCGCACGTAGGTTTTGGGTCAGTGCATCGAATGACCAGACTTGTCCGGGCTGGCCGTTCCGGTGTTGCGCCACTTCAACCTGAACGCTCTCCGCTCCGATCCGGTTACGCCAGAGAAAGCGCCCATTTGCCAAGTTGGCTGCGTAGCGACTCGCCAGTTCGATGAAGCCGTGTTGCCCGACGTAGTCATTCACCACACCCAGCAGTCTGGTCCGATACGCCGCGCTGTTGCACGCCGAAGGCGTACCCGCACCGGCGAGCACGCGCAAGGTGAATTGCACTTTGAGCGTGTCGGCTTCAACTGGCAGCGTGGCGACATCCACTGTCTGCAAGTTGGGGTTCTCTATGGAAGCATCCAGCTTGGCCGGATCTTGATCCTTTGTCTTGAGTCGATTCGAGATCGTGCCGCGCACCGATTTCTCACGAAGACGAATCGGCGGCCAGCCCGATGCGTTAGCGCGGTCATCCCAATTGCCTGCATGAAAAACGGCATCGGACGGATCAAGTTTGCGTTCGAAAGCGAGAACAGAAGCGGTAATCAATTTTTCAGACACGATAAACATCCTGTAAAAAAGGTGATGGCAGACAGATTCAGTCGAAATCGGGAATGTCGTCGCCGGCCCAAGTGGCGGCAGATCCGGCGTGGACATAACCGCTGCGGCAACGATACAAACCGATAGCTGCATCGGTTTCGGGCCGCCACATGAGTTCCTGCACGTGGTTGAGTCGATGTGGACTAATCCATTGACCGAACGAATAAACCGACTCTACAAACACGCAGGGCGTGGACGCATCGCGCGTGTTGGCAACAGCGCCAGCCGGCAAGGGTTTTGTCAGGGCGGCATAGCCGACGGGTATGGGTACCGTCCAACCGTCGCCCTTTTGTTTTGACGGATCCGCCCAGCGCTGCTTTGGGGCTTTGGAATTTCCCGGCGTGCCCTTGGACGGATCGTCAGGCAAAGGTTTAAAGTTGAATCGCGCTGCGTCGAGCCAGGCATCGAGCAACGTGGCATCAGGCAGTTCGTTGCGCAAAGTCCGATGACGTTCCGCCAGCAAATCATCGCGCCCGACCAGCGCATAGCCGGGCAACCACTGATATCGCCAGCGTGCGAATACCAGGGCCTGTGCCTCTTCGTCTTCCGAGATCGGTTCCATCCACGCACGCGTGCGCCTTCCCGGCATGGAACCTGTTGGCAGCAGCGTCCCGCCGGCAATCCGCATGCACGCCACGATCTCTGCAACGCGCGCGGCCCATTCGGACATCTGCGCTTGCTGATCCGCCGTCGACCCGGCGCCACTTGCCAATAGTTGCGATGCAGGCACCGTCAAATGGAACATCACGGTCAATTCCAGGTGAATATGTCCTTCCTCCACGATGGCCGCCGTGGCCCCATCTCTGTCCACAGGATTGCGGGTCAAGCGAAACGTTTTCACATAGCCGTCTGTCACCTGCTCCTCATGGTGATGACAGATCACTCCCACTTGCTGCAATTTCAGTGGTAATCCAGCGGCCGTCACCTTGCGCTGCAACGCCCACATCAGACCGGTGAATGCAGTGATGGATGGAAAACCATGAGTAAGCGGACTGGAGATTGCATTGGCGTTCTGCACGCGCAGATGTGGAAGGACAAGCAGTGCTTTTGTTGTGACGTCCTTTGTTGAATGGCTCATTTGTTCTTCCGCAATACGGTCAGCTCATCATGTGTCTTGCGCACGGGAATGTATCCGGGTGCATCTCGCAGATCGCGAATACGGCGCAATTCTTGTATCCAGGACCCGTCCTCACTCATGCATATCCGGCGCCATTCCTTGGACTCCATATATTCAACGTCTGGTAGCTTGTCCCGCAGTTGTCCATTGAGCCAGTTGCCGAACCGCTGAGCAATAAGAGCGGGCCAGTCCATGAATTGCCATCGACTGGCGAAAGCGGTTTCTTCCGGCAGGTCCGCTCGATACGGGTCCAGCCATAACTTCTCTTCGTCGGCCAGATCATCGAACAGAGACTCCCTTGTCCACCCCGCCGGTTGATGCGAGAGTTCGGCACCATAAATGACCAGCTCGTCTACAAGACTGTTCACGAGGCTCTTGACACGTTTGCGCGTATCTTCGTTTGGTCGCGGATTGCTGAGCAAGAACGCATTTAAATCGCGGACGATGGCGCGCACCGAAAGGCGCGCGCCAAAGGCCCGATCGAAAATCGATTTTGCGTTGACCGGAAGGAAGTTCTGCTGGCTTTGCCAAACCGGCGGCAACGATGCCAACAGATAGTTGATGCCCCGACGTTCGCTGTTCAACTGCGAGATGTTTTGCGGCTTCGTGCCTCCCAGTTTTTGAACTGCAAGACCCCGGTATTCCCGATAAACCCCATCGTGCGGCACGCCATCGCGACGAGCTTGACGCGCCGCTTTGTTCGTATCGCCAAACCGGGCGTCCTGTATCTCTTCATGCACGGCTTGAGCCAGCGACGTGGGGTATAGCGGTGACAGGAGGTAATACTGTGCATCGTCATTGGCATCGTCGCCTGCCAGCCAGTACACCTGCTTCGCACGCACATGTGAACTCGGCTGGCCCTCCTGCTCAGCGGTGAGACTGACGAACGCATCCCGAAGAGCGGAAGCCTTAAGCGGGTCGGTGCTGAGTGCCTGCAAAGCATCCACGTCGTTGGCAGTCAACGCCTGCAGCAGAGTAGTCCCGCTGGCTTCTATTTTTAAGAACTTGTACACGTCGAGCGCCGCGGCGTTTCCGACTGCGTCAATTGCAAAGACACTTCCAAGCGCATGGCTGCCCAGTTCGGCGAGCGGCGACAGACTCGCAGGCGCAACAAAGAGGTTGGTGCCGCGCGCATCGGGATGAACGGGCTTGAGCGAATGCGTGACGGCCTGAATCTGTTTGACCCGTACGGCGGCTTTTTCAAGCCAGGGACCGCGTTGATGTTCTGCAATCAGTTCTGACCGTTTCGGGTCGTCAGGCGAGAGCTTGTCGAGCTTTGATTGGAGGCGGTCATGCAAGAATGCATCGATGGCGGCACGGAAACCGCGGCGGTTTAGCGTTACTGGCGAATCAGACATCAGTTTCCTTCCGAACTAAAAATCAGGGAGAATCCCCGGTTCGCGAACACGAACCGGGGAATGAAGCTGATCTCCAGCCTCAAGCTCTTTTGAGCACGCGACAGCTAGCCACGATAGGCCCTCCTTTTAAAATGCTACTTTTTGTTAGAATTCCTAAAGTTAATGATGCTGGTGCGGTTGTCAACGAGTGAACGTCTGAACAGAGCGAACCAGCTATACTTTTTGTTTCCGGAACTGAGTGTTAAGCATGTGCTGAGTGTACTGTCCTGTTACCTAGGATTGATGCATCAGAATCGTAAAATTGTATGCACTACCGAAAAGGTAGCTAAGCAAAGCTAAACTTTGGGTTTGCGGACCCATATTCTGCCGAACAGGCAGCACCAAAACTCAAGCCGGTTTAAACCCCAGCACCGGATGAAACAGCCACCCTTGGTCCGACTCCGAGGCCGGCAAACTGGCGGTAGCAACCTGTTTCGCACTGTCGTACAAACTCTGCCCCTGCGCATCGGCCCATTGCCGCAGCAGGTCCATCAAATCGACGTGGCACCACGGACCAATGCCTCGTCCATCCGGAGAGCAATCAGTGACCGGTCTCAATAAGTGGCGAATGTCAGCGTAAGGTGTTTGCCCGCGCTCGCGCCGATCTATGACTCGATGCAGGCGCAACTCATCCTCGTCCTCAGTCGGCAACAACACGACGTCGTCCCGCTTCTGCGGGTCGTCCCGAAAGCGCTGGAGCTGGGGCAACAGTCCAGTCAGCAAGATTCGCTGCCCTTCGTCAGCATCGCGGACATACCAATGCCGCGTGGCATCGCGCTTGACCGGTGTAATTAGCTTGCTGGTCTCATCGCGCGGCAACATGGTGTCGCGCATCCGGGCATGCTCCAGGTCGATCAGGCTGCCCTTCGGCTGCAACTTCTCCCCTTGCCGAATGCGTGGCCGGGCATCGATGGGCCAGTCGCTTCCGCCGTCTGGCAAGAGATCAATCAGATGGTGCGACTGCAGGTGAAAGTGCGTCAAAGAATCGTGTTGCGCCGTTCTTTCATGCTTCTGTAATGACGACGTCAAGTTCTTTTCGAATCCCGGCATGCAAAACACCGCATCCTTATCGCTGCTCCTTTCGAAATTTCGCAGGTTTGTATCGAACACCAACATATTCCGCCGCGCAACCGCCCCACTCCGATGACGGCGCACCCGCCCGGCAAGCTGGATCAACGAACGCATCGATGAAGGTTCGGCAATCGCCCAGTCGGCATCCCAGTCGCGTCCGACCTCGCAGACCGGCGAGGCCAGCACCACGAACATTTGGTCCGGCTGCGGATGCGCGTCGAGCAGCGCCCGGACTGAAGGATGCAGTAACGCAGGATCGTCGCTGCTTCTGCCCGGACGACGATCGAATACCGCGTCGAGTTGTTGCTCGATATGCGAGCGTGCCAACAGCGGAAACTGCGAGTGATACACGCACAGATGCACACGCACGTTCGGCACTGGCGCGCCCTGCCGATACATCGCGATCGCGACGTCGAAAAGCGGACCGATATTGGCCATGCGAACCAAACCGAAACTCACGCGTTTGCCGCTCGCGGGATCGGCGCAGTGATTTTGCTCGTCCTGATGCAGCGCCCAACCGCGTTCGAGCGCCAGGCAAGCAAATGCTTCGCGGCGCGTTTGTTTTGGGGGCTGACCAAGATCCGGTCAAATTGCTATCATAAGCCTCGTAGTTATGATAACGCTTCGACTTATTCGATTGAGGTATAAAGCGTTCCGGCAGTGATTGGTTGCCCGAACTTCCGGAAGGTTTGAGCGCGTGGCCTCTCACCCGGCCATTGTTCGCAGCAAAGCCAGCATGACGTCTTCCAGCGTGTCATGCTGGGGACCATCAGCCGCCGCCGCGACGACGCGGAGCATGTCGCCTTCGAGCCTTGCCTCCCACGAAACGATGCGGCGGCGGTCATGCGGAAACCGGGCCAATTTTTCACCGATCAGACGCTCGATGCCTTGTGTGATCTCACGTCGTATTTCGGGTGGGACACTTTTGTCGAATCTGATTTGCTCGCGCAGTGCTTCGCTACGCTCGTCCTCGGGCAGGAGGCTGATATTCCATGCCGACACAATTGCCGTCAATGCGCTCTGACATTCCTCCAGAGTCGGATCATCAGATACCTCCTCCTGAAGCATCTGGGCCAGAGGCCAGGAGATTTTCTGTTCCGGTGGCAGGTCATTGCGATCGAGAACAATAGCGTCAGAGAGCCCAGCCTGAACCGCTTCCCGTTGCAATGCTTCCAGGTCACGCGAACCCAGCTTGCGGGCACGTGACGATGTTTTTCGGTGGCTGGCTTTGCCCATTTTTCCGCACCCTTCGCTCCGGTTCTGAATTCACAAATTATAGCGGGCTGCTGGGACGGGCCCACGAGTGCGGAGTTCGCCGCGCTGGGATGTCTGTATGGCATCGCATTTTTAAGATCCCAAATTTATTGCATAAATCGGCGACGGTGCGATGGTTTTGCTGAGTTTCTTTTGCGCTACACTGGCCGGCCCATTCGAATTTTAAAATCCGGTATGGCCACCATCGAACGCACCGCGTATCCGCGCTTCCCGAAGATCTTTTCGGCTGCGGAGTTGCAAGCCTTCTATACGCCGGATGTTGAAGAGCTGGAGTGGGTGCGTCGCAACGCGCGGGGGCAATCTTCGAGATTGGGGCTGCTGGTTCTGCTGAAGGTCTTTCAGCAGATGCACTATTTCCCCTTCGTCGATGTTATCCCCGCCGCCGTCATCGAGCACATCCGGTCGAGCGCGGACATCGGGGCGGAGGCCGAGTTTAGCTACGACAGGTCCAGATCGCCCGCGTTGTTTCGTCACTACGTAGCGATCCGGGAGTTCCTCGGCATCCAGTCCTATTACGGCACCGATGCCAATGAAATCGCGGTGCGTGCGGCACACGAGGCGGCCGAGACGATGGACCAGCCGGTGGACATCATCAATGCGACCATCGATAGCCTGATCCAGCAGCATGTCGAACTGCCTGCGTTCTCGACGCTCGATGCTATCGTCGAACAGGTTCACGCCCGAACTCAAACGGCGCTGTTCCGGCGTGCCTCGCGTCGCCTCACTGACGAGGACAGGACCCAGCTGGACCGGCTGCTCAAGCGCGAATTCAACCAGCGCCAGACGGCGTACAACGCCATCAAGCGGTACGCGTTACGGCCATCGCGCAAGCACATCAGCCTGCTGATCGAACATCTTGCCTGGCTCGATGGTTTTGGCGACTATACCCACGTACTCGAGGGCATCCCCACCGCAAAGCTGCGTTCCCTGTCGACGCAAGCGATGAGTCTGGATGCCGCGAATCTGAAGGAGACTTTGCCCGAGCGGCGATATACCCTCATCGTCGCACTGCTGCATCAAATGCGCGTGCGAGCCCGCGACGACCTGGCCGAGATGTTTATTCGCCGTATGGGCGCAATCCACAAGCGGGCCAAGGAGGAGCTTGATCAGATCCAGGCACGTCAGCGTGAGCAGATGGAAAGCCTTGTTGATACGCTCGATAGCGTCGTCAATATTGTCGACGAGCACCAGGACGATGCCGAACTGGGTGCGCGGGTTCGCCAGTATCTGGCGCCGTCTGGCAGCTTGGAATCCTTGCGCGAAAGCTGTGCTGAGGTCCGGGCGTACAGTGGCAGGAACTACCTGCCACTACTGTGGCGGCATTTCAAGGCACATCGCTCAGTACTGCTACGCCTGGCGCGTGCACTGGCGTGGGGTTCGACCACGCAATCGCAAACCTTGCTGAGCGCACTGGAAGCCGTCTTCGAGAGTGAGTCACTTCATCGGGAATGGCTCAATGTTGAGATTGACCTCAGCTTTGCCTCGAATCGCTGGCGCAAGCTGGTTTGCCGCCCGCGTGAGAAGGGCGCGCCAACAAACCGGCGCTATCTCGAACTATGCGTGCTGTCCTGCATGGCGAAGGAGCTACGCAGCGGAGATCTGTGCGTCGCCGGCTCGGACGCCTTTGCTGATTATCGCGATTACCTGTTAGCGTGGAATGAATGCGAAAAACGTCTGCCGATCTACTGCGAGAAGTTTGGCATGCCGGACAGCGGCGCTGGCTTCGTGGCCCATTTACGAAAATGGCTCTCCGATGCTGCTCGCCAACTGGACGAGCGTTTTCCTGAGAAGTCTGAACATGTGATCATCAACAAGGCCGGCGAGGTTGTCGTGCGTCGCACTGTCGCCACGATCATTCCGGAAAGCGCGGTGGCGCTGCACAAGGCGATGGTCAAACGCATGCCAGTGCGCAATCTGCTGGACGTGCTGACCAATATCGAGCACTGGACAAATTTCACCCGGTATTTCGGCCCGCTCAGCGGAAACGATCCGAAGATCCGCAATGCTGCCGAGCGGTATCTGCTCACGATTTTCGCGATGGGGTGCAATCTGGGCCCGACCCAGGCAGCGCGCCACATGGGGGACAAGATCACGCCGCATATGATGTCGTTCGTCAACCACCGGCACCTGAGCCTGGAACGACTGGAGACCGCGCAGCGCGAACTGATCGAGCTTTACCTGCGGCTGGATCTGCCCAAACACTGGGGCGATGGAAAGACGGTGGCCGCAGACGGCACGCAGTACGATTTTTACGACAATAACCTGCTGGCTGGCTATCACTTCCGCTACCGGAAAATGGGGGCGGTCGCATACCGGCACGTCGCCGACAACTACATCGCGGTTTTCCGGCATTTCATTCCGCCAGGCATCTGGGAGGCAATCTACGTCATCGAAGGCCTGCTCAAGGCCGACCTGAGCGTCCAGGCTGATACGGTGCACGCCGATACCCAGGGACAATCGGCTGCAGTGTTCGCCTTCACCTACCTGCTGGGAATCAAGCTTATGCCGCGGATTCGCAACTGGCAGGACCTCAAGCTGTACCGTGTGGACGCCGCGACCCAATACCAGCACATCGACGGCCTGTTCACGGAAGTGGTTGACTGGGAGCTCATCGAGCGACACTGGAAAGATCTGATGCAACTCACCCTGTCGATCCAGTCGGGAGCGATTTCGTCGCCCTTGCTGCTGCGCCGTTTCGGTGCGGCCAGTCCACGAAATCGTTTGTCTCTCGCCGCGGAAGAGCTTGGCAAGGTCGTGCGCACGGTATTCTTGCTTGAATGGCTCGGCAGCAGTGAGCTTCGGCAGGAGATTACCGCCACGACCAACAAGGTTGAGTCCTACAATGGCTTCGCGAAGTGGTTCTCATTTGGTGGAGACGTGTTGCCGGTCAACGACCCGGACGAGCAGCAAAAGCGCCTGCGCTATAACGACCTGATGGCGTCGGCCGCAATCCTGCAAAACACGGTAGACATGATGCAGGCGTTGCGCTCGATGGTGAAGGATGGCATCGAGGTCAATCCTGACGACATCAGATTCCTGAGCCCCTATCTCACGAGCAACCTGAAGCGCTTTGGCAAGTATGAACTGGATTTCGGGCACGTCGAGGGCTGGATACGCGAGAGCCTGTTCGCCGGCCCGGCCCGCTCCCTTAGGAAACCCATACACCATGCCTGACATTGAGACTCCCTATGGCGCCGTCGATGCCGACGCGTTGCAATCGCTGCAGCAGCGTTACGACACGCTCGTCATCCAGCAGGCAGTCGACCTCTTCGACACGATCCGGGTTCGCTGCGGACCCGATGGGCTGCGCGACGATCTGTTGCGCCTGCACGGCATGGCGCATACCGTGATCAACCGCGCGAGCCTGTCGTACCCGACGGATGATCTCACGCTGGTGGAGCAAGCCGATTGCGTTATCGAAGAGCTGGAAGACTGGGCGATGGTGCTTGAAAGAATGATACTCGCCTTGCGTCCCCTGCAGGATTTGCGATCCCAGACTGAAGATCCGCTATGAAGTCTGCCGCGCACAAATGGCAATTCGCCCAACGCTTTCGTCGAAATGCTTTCGGCTGGCGCTCGGGCACACCGATCCAGCGCATCAAGGAGGCGCTCGCCGAGATCCGGCAGATGGCGCGCAGCGATCCGGTGTTCGCCGCTGAAGGCGCAGTGAAGTTTCTGGAGAAAGTCTCGCCTGCGCTCGAACACGTCGACAGCTCGTCCGGCGCTCTCGGCACAGCCGTGAACCGGGCGATCGAAGTGCTGGTACCGCTCATTGCTGCCGCGCCGGTCGAAGCAACCACGCGTCAACGCTGGCTTGAACGGCTATGGGAGGCAATTCAGGATCAGGGCGTCCCCTATATCGAGTCCCTGGCGGACGAATGGGACAAGCTGTGCGTGACGGAGGCGATCGCCAATACGTGGGCCGACCGCTTTCTGTCGCTGGTTGAGCGCGTCTGGGCCGATGGTCCGGGTGCATACTTTGCAGGGACTCCGATCTGTCTGGCTTCATTGTATGCGGCAAGGCGGTATGCACAACTCATTGCACTAATAGATCTGGCACCCTTCAAGTCGTGGCATTACCGCTGCTGGGGCGTCAAGGCACTGGTTGCGATGGGCAAGAAGGCGGAAGCGCTTGCCTATGCAGAAGCAACGCGTGGGCTTAATCAGCCGGATGGGCAGATCGCGCAGGCCTGCGAGGCGATCCTGCGGTCATCGGGGCTTGCTGACGAGGCATACCGGCGCTATGCGCGCGAAGCCAACGAGGGTACCACCTACCTGGCAACATTCCGTGCCATCGCAAAGAAGTACCCGCACATCGCGCCGGAGACCATCCTGCGAGATCTGGTTGCCGCGTCGCCAGGTGAACCGGGCAAGTGGTTCGCGGCGGCCAAGGACGCCGGCTTGTTCGACCTCGCCATCGATCTTGCCAACACCAGTCCGACCGATCCGCGGACGCTGACGCGCGCCGCTAGGGACTTTGCACAGAAGCAGCCGCCATTCGCCATGGCTGCAGGCCTTGCAGCACTGCGCTGGATCTCGCTAGGATATGGCTACGAGATCACCGGGGCAGAAGTACTCGATGCAGGCCGCCTCGCGCAGCAGGCTGCGATCAACGCTGGCGTGGACCCGGTGGTGATCAGGGAGCAGATTGGGCAGATCACCGCTCACATTTCGCCGTCGGCCGATTTCGTGAAGAAAGTTTTACAAGCCATCTGACGATTGGATGGGACCACCGCAATCTTCGTGCGCCTGGCCGCAGTCGCTGCAAGTGCGGGGGCCGCGAAGGCAAGGCCGATGGCATCGACCGGATCGTTATGAAGCCATAGAATTTTTTTTGCGATTGGTGCAAAGATAAACCTTATTATCTCTGTACTATCATTTTGGTACGAAACTGCCTTTCCCCAAAAAATGCCTCGACTCCTGTCCACGCCCGACGACTTCCCGGACGCCGCCGCACTCGCCGCACTGCGTGCGTGGTACGAGGGCGCATCCTCACGTGATGCCGCCCGCCGGTACCTGCCCGATCAACTCAGTCACGGCCAGTCTGCCCGTAGTGTCATCGGCCAGATTCGCCGGCAGCTCGCGCTCTACGCCCGCAACCGCCAACGCCCGGATCTGGCCGCATCGTTCGAATGCCCGGCCCACAAGCGTACGCGCCATGCCAAGGCCGCCTCTCAGACGGTCGGGTTGCTGCGCACGCTGCCTGCACCGGCGCCGCAGATCAGCGACGACATTACGCGCTGGTTGCCTGATCGCGCTGTGCGCGCCCTGTACGCGGCCAGCATTCGGACCCTGGCCGATCTCACCGTGCGCATCCCGCGTCGCCGGCAGTGGTGGACCGTCATTCCGGGGCTCGGTCCAGCCAGTGCCAGGCAGATCGAGGCCTTCTTTGCCGCGCATCCGGCGCTCACCGAGCGGGCCCGCGCGCTGATTGTTGCAGAACAGCAGTCTGTCGTAACGCCCTGGGAACAGCTACGGCTACCGCACGAAGTCGATGGATCAGCCGGCACCTTCCGCGCACCGGCGTCGACCTGCATCCTGGGCGTGGACAATGATTACGAGGCCATCCAGGCCTGGCTCGCGCTGCATGAATCTCCCGCCACCCAGCGTGCCTACCGCAAGGAAGCCGAACGCCTGATTCTCTGGGCCATCGTCGCGCGCGGCAAGGCCTTGTCTTCCTTGACCACCCGGGATGCGACCGACTACCGGGCGTTCGGCTTCCTTGCGGTAGGCACGCTGGGTGGCGGGAGATTCATGCAGCGCGAGCCAGGCCTGGATGA
>NZ_JBSIPA010001041.1:0-258 GCF_053574605.1 Caballeronia sp. M23-90
CGAGCATCATGCGCGGCTCCCTTCGCTTTTTTGCGATGCCTTCAGTCCGCGCTTGAGGTCGTCGATGAGATCGTCAGGATCTTCCAGGCCAATCGACAGCCGGATACGGCCTGGCGCGATTCCGGCGACATCGAGCATCATGCGCGGCTCCCTTCGCTTTTTTGCGATGCCTTCAGTCCGCGCTTGAGGTCGTCGATGAGATCGTCAGGATCTTCCAGGCCAATCGACAGCCGGATACGGCCTGGCGCGATTCCGGCG
>NZ_JBSIPA010001042.1:0-256 GCF_053574605.1 Caballeronia sp. M23-90
CGGGTCTACGCCCAGCAACTGAACGCCCTATTCGGACTCGCTTTCGCTACGCCTGCCTTAATCAGTTAAGCTTGCTACTGAACGTAAGTCGCTGACCCATTATACAAAAGGTACGCCGTCACCCCTTACGAGGCTCCGACTGTTTGTATGCATGCGGTTTCAGGATCTATTTCACTCCCCTCCCGGGGTTCTTTTCGCCTTTCCCTCACGGTACTGGTTCACTATCGGTCGATCACGAGTATTTAGCCTTGGAGGA
>NZ_JBSIPA010000129.1:0-14443 GCF_053574605.1 Caballeronia sp. M23-90
TCCACGCGCCCCGCCGCCGCCGATGACCCCATCGCGAAGTTTGCCAACGGCAGCTACTGAGCCGCGAACGACGCAAGCCTCTCCACACATCTCCTGACGCGCACACCCCGGCGGCCTCTGCTATCGTGTGTTGTCAAACGCTTGCCAGCATCGATTGCCAAGCGTCGAAGAATCGCAATCAGCCTCGATAAGGAGTGACCTCATGGACCTGGGACTTGCCGGGAAAGTCGTGCTCATCACGGGCGGCAGCAAGGGCATCGGCTTCGCATGCGCGAAGGCATTTGCAGCGGAAGGTGCGCGCGTCGCGATCGTTTCGCGCGATGCAGCGAACCTGGCGCGCGCCCGCGAACAACTGGCGCAGCACGGACACCACGTGCATCTCGCACGCGCCGACCTTCACGAAGCGCACAGCGTGCAGGATGTGGTGGAGGAAGCCACGAGCGCGCTTGGCCCCATCGATATCCTCGTGAATTCCGCGGGTGCAGCGAAGCGCTACGATCCCGATCTGCTCGATGCCGATGCCTACAAAGCCGCGATGGAAGCCAAGTACTTCCCATGCATCTATCCGCAGCAAGCGGTGCTGAAAAAAATGGCCGAGCGGCTGAAAGCGGACCCGAAGAGCGATCCGGGCGCGGTTGTGAACATCATCGGAATGGGCGGCAAGATTGCGAGCGATATTCACATTGCCGGTGGCGCGGCAAATGCGGCGCTGATGCTGGCGACGGTTGGTCTCGCACATCATTACGCGAAACTAGGGATTCGCATCAACGCAATCAACCCCGGCGCGACCCTGACGGAACGTGTGGAGGAATCGCTCGCGCTCGAAGCCCAACGGCAAGGCATCACACGCGACGAAGCGCTGGCGCGCAGCCAGGCGAAAGTGCCGCTCGGCCGATACGCCACTCCGGAGGAAATCGCGAACGTTGCATTGTTCCTGGCGAGCCGCCAGGCGAGCTACGTGTCCGGCGCAATCATTCCGATGGACGGCGTTGGCGCACCGTTGATTTAGAAATGAAAACGGGCGACTGATGTCGCCCGTTTCTTCAACTGCCTGATGGCATGCCGGCTTAGAAAAAGTGCCGACCTAGCCACCATGCAACGGCGGCCATTGCGGCAGATGCCGGAATCGTCAGAATCCACGCCCAGACGATGTTCCCCGCCACGCCCCAGCGCACCGCGCTGAACTTCTGCGTCGCGCCGACACCGACGATTGCGCCGGTGATCGTATGGGTGGTCGAGACGGGAATACCCAGAAACGAAGCCACGAACAGCGTGATCGCCCCGCCCGATTCCGCGCAGAACCCGCCGACCGGTTTCAGCTTCGTGATTTTCTGCCCCATCGTGCGCACGATGCGCCAGCCGCCGAAGAGCGTGCCGAGTCCCATCGACAAATAACATCCGCCGATCACCCAGATTGGCGGCGCGTCGGCTGTAACCGATGCATAACCCGCCGCAATCAGCAGCATCCAGATGATGCCGATGGTTTTCTGCGCGTCGTTGCCGCCATGCCCGAGGCTATAGAGTCCAGCCGACACAAGCTGCAAGCGCCTGAAACGCCGGTCCACCTTCGACGGCGGCGTTCGGAAATACATCCACGAGACGATCAGCATGAAGAGCGACCCGAGCACAAAGCCGAGCAGCGGCGAAATGAAGATGAACGAAACGGTCTTGAGCAGGCCGTCGAGGTTAAGCGAACCCCAGCCGGATTTGGCCCATGCAGACCCGACCAGGCCGCCGATCAGCGCATGCGACGAACTCGACGGAATGCCATAGTGCCACGTGATGATGTTCCAGCCGATAGCGCCGACCAGGGCACCGAAGATCACATATTGATCGACGATTGCCGGATCGATGGTTCCCTTCCCTACGGTCGCCGCGACCTTCAAATGGAAGATGAAATACGCGATGACGTTGAAAGCTGCAGCAAAAGCCACGGCCTGCTGAGGTTTCAGCACGCCGGTAGAGACGACGGTTGCGATAGAGTTGGCGGCGTCGTGGAAACCGTTCATGAAGTCGAACACCAGCGCGACCACGACGAGCGTAATGACAGCCCAGAGGGCGAGTTGAATCGAATGCATCGTTTATCGAGTGAGTGGCGCGGCTGAAATCAGGCGTTTTCCAGCACGATGCCTTCGATGATGTTCGCGACATCCTCGCATTTATCGGTGATCGTCTCGAGCAGCTCGTAGATTGCCTTCAGCTTGATCAGCGTCTTGACGTTATCTTCTTCGCGGAAAAGCTTGGACATGGCCGAGCGCAGTACGCGGTCCGCATCGGACTCCAGACGGTCGATTTCTTCGCAGATCTTCAGGATTTCGCTGGCGCGCTTCATGTCCGCGAGAAGTTGCACGGCTTGCTGCACGCGCTCGGAAGTCGCCGTGCAGATGTGAGCGAGCTGGCTCATTTCCGCGGTCGATTCGCGCACGTCGTAAAGCGAGATTGCCGTGGCGACATCCTCCATCAGGTCCAGGATGTCGTCCATGGTCGTGATGAGCTTGTGGATTTCGTCGCGATCGAGCGGCGTGATGAAGGTCTTGTGCAACAGGTCGATGGTTTCGTGCGTGAGCTTGTCAGCACGTTTTTCGTTCGTCTGGACGTTCTGCTTATGGACTTCCATCTGGTCCATGTTGTCAATCAGCAGTTCGAGTTCGTGGCTCGCGTCAACGATGCACTTCGCGTGCGCATTGAAGATTTCGAAAAATTTGCCCTCGGTGGGCATGAATCGACCGAACATGAAAATCCCGGAAAGTGGCTCAAAATGGGGCTGACATAAAACCGCCACATTGTACCTTCGCGGGAACGCCGCCGCACCCTGATCGGTAACAATCCGGGTGCGGTTGCAACATGAGTTCCTTTAGTCGCTGTAAAAATTCTGCGCGCCCGCAAAATTCTCGAACTTCGTGTATTGCCCCTGGAACGTGAGACGTACTGGCCCGATTGGACCATTTCGCTGCTTGCCGATGATGATCTCGGCGGTACCTTTGTCGGGGCTGTCGGGGTTGTAGACTTCGTCGCGGTAAATAAACAAAATGACATCCGCGTCCTGCTCGATAGCACCCGATTCGCGCAGATCCGACATGATCGGACGCTTGTTCGGCCTCTGCTCAAGTCCGCGATTCAACTGCGATAACGCGACAACCGGAACATCGAGCTCTTTTGCGAGACTCTTCAGCGATCGCGAGATTTCCGAGATTTCCGTCGCGCGATTTTCGCCGCCCGACCCGGACCCGGACATGAGTTGCAAATAATCGACGATGATCAAACCCAGCTTGCCGCACTGGCGCGCAAGGCGGCGCGAGCGCGAACGCAGTTCCATCGGGTTGAGGCCACCGGTTTCATCGATAAAGATCTGCGCCTCACTCATTTTTTGCACTGCGTGGGTGAGCTTTGGCCAGTCTTCGTCCGTGAGACGGCCGGTACGCATCCGGTGCTGATCAAGGCGTCCGACCGAACCCAGCATACGCATGGTGAGCTGGGTGCCCGGCATTTCCATGGAAAACACTGCGACCGGCAGGCCGTACTCGACCGCCACATACTCGCCGATGTTCATCGAAAACGCGGTTTTACCCATCGATGGGCGCCCTGCCACGATGATCAGCTCACCGCCGTGCATGCCCGAGGTCATGCGGTCCAGGTCGACAAAACCCGTCGGTGTACCGGTGACATCGCTGGGATTCGCGGTGTGATAAAGCGTGTCGATTCGTTCGACAACTTCCGTCAAAAGCGGGCCAATCTCAAGAAACCCTTGCGTGCCGCGCGCGCCGCTTTCCGCAATCGAGAACACTTTCGCCTCGGCCTCGTCCAGCAACTGGCGCACTTCCTTGCCTTGCGGATTGAAGGCGTCGGCGGAGATTTCATCGGCGACGGAAACCAGGCGGCGCAAAACTGCCCGGTCACGCACGATTTCCGCGTACCGGCGAATGTTGGCCGCGCTCGGCGTATTCTGGGCCAGCGCGTTCAAATACGCGAGGCCGCCTACTTCCTCGGCCTTGCCCGTGTTGGTCAGCGCCTCGTAGACCGTGATGACGTCGGCCGGACGCGTGGTCGCAATCAGCTTGCCGATCGCCTCGTAGATGATCCTGTGGTCGTAGCGGTAGAAATCGCTGTGCGACATCAAGTCCGCAATGCGATCCCACGCGGCGTTGTCGAGCAACAAGCCGCCAATGACGGACTGTTCGGCTTCGATGGAATGCGGCGGGACCTTCAGCGCATCCATTTGCGGATCTTTCGAGGGTGCGTTCATGGGGGCAATTATCGGCGAAATGACGGGGCGGCGGGCGAAGAGAAAACAAAAAAGGCGGGAACCGTTGAGGGTTCCCGCCCTTCCTTTACCACTTTACTTTTGCATCAGCGCCGGGAGAAAACCCGGCTGGCTGGAAGCTTAAGCGTGCTCGCCCAGCACCGACACCGTCACGTCGACGACGACGTCCGTGTGCAATGCAACCTGGACAGCGTGATCGCCAACCAGCTTCAACGGGCCGTCGGCCAGACGCACTTGCGACTTTTCGACTTCTGCCAGACCTTGCTTCTTCAGCGCGTCGGCGATGTCCGCGTTCGTCACCGAACCGAACAAACGGCCGTCGACGCCCGCCTTCTGCGAGATCTGAACGGTTGCGCCGTTCAGCTTTTCGCCCTGAGCCGTAGCGATTGCCAGCTTTTCAGCTGCAACCTTTTCCAGTTCCGCACGGCGCACTTCGAATTCCGCGATCGCGTCCTTCGTTGCACGGCGAGCTTTCTTGCCCGGGATCAGGAAGTTACGTGCGTAACCGTCCTTGACCTTCACGATGTCGCCGAGGTTGCCCAGGTTGACGACTTTTTCCAAAAGAATGATTTGCATTTGGCTTTTCCTTATTGCGTCGTCTGATTAGGCCTTGTGCAGGTCGGTGTACGGCAGGAGCGCGAGAAAGCGGGCGCGCTTGATAGCCGTGTCGAGCTGACGTTGGTAGTGAGCCTTCGTTCCAGTCAGACGAGCCGGCGTGATCTTGCCGTTCTCACCAACGAAGTCCTTCAGCGTGTCCGTGTCCTTGTAGTCGATGTAATCGACATTGGCCGCGGTGAAACGGCAGAACTTCTTGCGCTTGAAGAGCGGGTTTTGTTGCTGACGACGTTTGTCGAATTTCTTACCAGTCGGGCGGGGCATGTTCAGTCCTTTCCAATATCCTGCAATTCTGTGATGTGAAACACCAGGGTTCGCGCGTTGCGGTTTTTCTTCGCCATGAAGCCTGTAAAGAGCGTTTCGACGCCCATCGCAAGGCTTTCCAGCTTGCCGCTCGCAGCTCCAGCCGCTACCGCAGGAAGTGTCAGCTCGATCTGGCGGGGAATGCCCGCTTCGACAACTTCCGTACAGTGATGCAACGTGCAGCTTGCTATGGGGACGCCGGCGGGGGTGTACCGCACCGGTTCGCGTTCCACGACGCTTGCTGTCAGTTGCAGCCGGTTCACTTAAATCCTGGTGGCTTGACGCCTATGTTTAGGTATAGGCGACTAATTAAGCCTGCGCTTCAGTCGACGGCTGGCTGGCCGCCTTCTTGGCTTCTTCGCGGTGCACTTCCTTCATCATCGGCGACGGGCCGGTTTCGGCCTTCTTCATCTTGACGATCAGGTGACGCAGCACTGCGTCATTGAACTTGAATGCGTGCTCCAGCTCTTCCAGGGTTTCCTGGCTGCATTCGATGTTCATGCACACGTAGTGAGCCTTCGCGAGTTTCTCGATCATGTAAGCCAGCTGACGGCGGCCCCAGTCTTCGATGCGGTGGATCGAACCACCGTGCGACGTGATCGTGGTTTTGTACCGTTCGATCATGGCGGGCACTTGCTCGCTCTGATCCGGATGCACGATAAATACGATTTCGTAATGACGCATTGTTACTCCTTGAGGATATAAAGCCACCCGGGCGTCGGACCGGTGCGGCAAGAGAGAAGCCAGCGATTATAGCCGGATCTGGATGCGCGTACAACTAAATCGGGCTTTTCGCGCTTTAGTTCCGCTGTGTTTTCAATGGCTTAGGCATCAACAAGGCATCGGCAAGGCATCGGCAACAGGCTTTTGGCCAACTGATACGGTCTAGTGTCAGCGGCTCCAGTAATCCGGCTGCGCATAGATTTTCTTCAAATAATCAATGAAGTAGCGCACTTTCGCCGGAATGTAGCGCTGTTGCGGATACACCGCGAGGATGTCGTAGTCCGGCAGCGCAAATTCGTCCAGCACGGTTTCCAATTCGCCCGCAGCCAGTTGCCGCTGGATCTCCCAGGTCGAGCGCCAGCCGAGTCCGTGGCCTTCGGATACCCATCGATGGAGCAGTTCGCCGTCGTTGCAATCCAGGTTGCCGGACACGCGCACGGTCGCCAGCTTGCCGTTCCGGCGGAAATACCAGCCGCGGTTCTGGCCGCCCTGCAGGTTGAATGCAAGGCAGTTGTGCCGCGGGAGGTCATCGAGCGTTTTCGGCTTGCCGTGCTTCTTGAAGTAGGCGGGCGTGCCGCAAACCACGCGATGATTCTCGGCGAGTTTCACGGCCACGAAATTCTGGTCCACCGCGCCGCCGATTCTTATCGACAAGTCGTAGCCCTCGCGGATCAGGTCCGCCACGCGGTCGTTCAGGTTGAACGACATCTGCAGCGCGGGTTTGTCGGCGAGAAAACCTGGGGCGTGCGGCGCCACGTGCATACGCCCGAAAGCTGCGGGCGCCGAGACGATCAGATGACCATCGACGGTGCGCTGGCCATCGGCGAGCTCGTTCTCCGCCTGGTTCCAGTCGGCGAGTAGCCCGCGGCAGCGTTCCAGGAATGCCGCACCCTCCTCGCTCACTACCAGACGGCGCGTCGAGCGGTACATCAGTTTGACGCCCAGACGTTTTTCCAGCGCATCGATACGCCGCCCGAGAATCACCGGCGACACGCCCTCCTCCAGCGCGGCCGCGGCAAGACTGCCGGCCTCGGCGACTTTCACGAACGTCTCTATTTGCCTGAAGCGATCCATTTTGTTTGTCTCCGTATTTGTCCGTTCGATACTTTTTGTATCGGATCAAACGACTCTGGCTGATCTTATCAACACTCCGGCACACGCATAAAGTCCATCAAACGACGTTCTGCAATGGCGGGACGCACCGAAACACACAGTGGATGGAGACAGTCATGACCAAAATGCGAGCTGTAGATGCAGCCGTTCTCGTGCTGGAAAAAGAAGGGATCGAAATGGCGTTCGGCGTGCCGGGCGCAGCCATCAATCCGTTCTACTCGGCGTTGCAGCGGGCCGGCAGTATCGGCCACGTGCTGGCGCGGCACGTGGAAGGCGCGTCGCACATGGCTGAAGGTTATACGCGGGCGTCGCCGGGAAATATTGGCGTGTGTATCGGAACGTCGGGACCCGCCGGGACCGACATGATCACGGGTCTCTATTCCGCCCAGGCCGATTCGATTCCGATCCTCGCCATCACGGGCCAGGCACCGCGCTCGCGTCTCTACAAGGAAGATTTCCAGGCTGTCGATATCGAGTCGATCGCGAAGCCGGTGACCAAGTGGGCGGTCACGGTGCGCGAACCGGCGCTCGTGCCGCGCGTGTTCCAGCAGGCGTTTCACTTGATGCGTTCGGGCCGTCCGGGTCCGGTGCTGGTGGATCTGCCAATTGACGTGCAGCTCGCCGAAATCGAATTCGATATCGATACCTACGAACCCCTGCCCGTCTACAAGCCGAAAGCCACCCGCGCCCAGGTCGAAAAAGCACTGACGATGCTGACCACGTCCGAGCGGCCGTTGATCGTGTCCGGCGGCGGCGTGTTGAATGCGGCTGCTGAAGATCTGCTCGTGGAGTTCGCCGAGCTGATCAACGTGCCGGTGATCCCGACGCTGATGAGCTGGGGCGCAATCGCCGACGACCATCCGCTGATGGCCGGCATGTGCGGCTTGCAGACCGCGCACCGGTACGGCAACGCCAACATGCTTGCGTCGGACTTCGTGCTGGGCATCGGCAATCGCTGGGCGAACCGTCATACGGGCAGCGTCGAGGTCTATACGAAGGGCCGTACGTTCGTGCACGTGGATATCGAGCCGACGCAGATCGGCCGCGTGTTCGGACCGGATCTCGGGATTGTCTCCGACGCCAAATTCGCGCTCGAACTTTTCGTGGAAGTGGCGCGCGAATGGAAGGCAGCGGGCAAGCTGAAGGATCGCGGAACGTGGGTGGGCGAATGCCAGGAACGCAAGCGCACGATGCATCGCAAGACGCACTTCGACAACGTGCCGATGAAGCCGCAGCGCGTCTACGAAGAGATGAACAAGGTCTTCGGACGCGACACCTGCTACATCTCGACGATCGGTCTCTCGCAGATCGCCGGCGCGCAGTTCCTGCACGTGTACAAGGCGCGCAACTGGATCAATTGCGGCCAGGCCGGCCCGCTCGGCTGGACGATTCCGGCAGCGCTCGGTGTGCGTGCAGCGGACCCGCAACGGCCGATCGTGGCGCTCTCCGGCGACTACGACTTCCAGTTCATGATCGAAGAGCTGGCTGTGGGTGCGCAGTTCCGCTTGCCTTACATTCACGTGGTCGTGAACAACTCGTACCTCGGTTTGATCCGCCAGGCGCAACGCGGCTTCGATATGGACTACTGCGTGCAGCTCGCGTTCGAAAACATCAACGCGCCTGATCTGAACGGGTATGGCGTGGATCACGTGGCGGTGGCCGAAGGTCTGGGTTGCAAGGCGATGCGCGTCTTCAAACCGGAAGATCTCGCCCCGGCGCTGCGCAAGGCCGAAGGGATGCTCGCGGAATTCGGCGTGCCGGTCATCGTGGAAGTGATTCTGGAGCGCGTGACGAACATTGCGATGGGCACGGAAATCGATGCCATCAACGAGTTCGAGCCGCTCGCCGAAACCGAGCAGGACGCGCCGACGGCCATTGCGTCGACATCGAACGCCTGAGTACCAGTCAGAACGTAGCCTGAATGCAGCCTGAGAGAGTAGAAACCATGCCGAAATTTGCCGCAAACCTGACGATGCTGTTCAACGAAGTGCCCTTCCTCGACCGCTTTTCAGCGGCAGCGGAAGCGGGTTTCGAAGCGGTGGAGTTCCTCTTTCCGTATCCGTACTCCATCGCGGATTTGCGCCAGCGTCTTGACGACAACAACCTTCAGATCGTGCTGCATAACCTCCCGGCCGGCAATTGGGAAGGCGGCGAGCGTGGCATCGCGTGTCTGCCGGACCGCAAGGAAGAGTTTCGCGAAGGCGTGTCGAAGGCGATCGAATACGCGAAGGCCTTGAACGTGCCGCAACTCAATTGCCTGGTCGGTATTCCGCCTGCTTCGGTGAGCCGTGAGGACGCACGGGCGACCATCGTTGAGAATTTGAAGTTCGCCGCCGCCGCGTTGAAGAAGGAAGGCATCAGGCTGCTGGTCGAGCCGTGCAATCACTTCGATATCCCCGGCTTCGCGCTGAACAAATCGCAGGAAGGGCTGGACGTGATCCGCGATGTCGGCTCGGACAACCTGTTCCTGCAGTACGACATCTATCACATGCAGCGCATGGAAGGCGAACTTGCGGCGACGATCAAACGCAACCTGCCACTGATCGCGCACGTTCAACTCGCCGACAACCCCGGCCGCAACGAACCGGGCACGGGCGAGATCAACTATCCGTTCCTGTTCTCGCTGCTCGATTCGGTCGGCTATCAAGGCTGGATCGGTTGCGAATACAAACCGCGTGCGACGACCGAAGCCGGCCTTGGATGGCTGAGCGAGCTTGCAGGCTGGAAGAACGCGCGCGCGGTGGCTTGAAGCCACGACCCGACAACTGGAGGAGACACACGTAATGGCAACAATCGGTTTTATCGGACTTGGCATCATGGGCGCCCACATGGCGCGCAACCTGAAAAAAGCGGGCCACACGCTGGTCCTGAACGGCGCGTACCCGGTGCCAGAGGATCTGCGCTCGCTCGGCACGGTCGTCGGCAGCTCGACGGAAGTGACGCGCGGCAGCGAAATCATCGTCCTGATGGTGCCGGACACGCCCGACGTCGCCAACGTCCTGTTCGCCGACGACGGCGTGGCGAAGGGTCTCGAGAAAGGCCAGCTCGTGATCGACATGAGCTCCATCTCGCCCATCGAAACGCAGGCATTCGCCAAGAAGATCAACGCATTGGGTTGCGATTACCTCGATGCACCCGTCTCCGGCGGCGAAGTCGGCGCGCGTGAAGCGACGCTCACCATCATGGTCGGCGGCCCGGAAGCTGCGTTCGAACGCGCGAAGCCGCTCTTCGAAGCGATGGGCAAGAACATCACGCTCATCGGCGATAACGGCGCGGGGCAAACCTGCAAGGTGGCCAACCAGATCATCGTGGCACTCAACATTGAAGCCGTGGGTGAAGCGCTGCTGTTTGCATCGAAGTCCGGCGCCGATCCCGAGCGCGTACGCAAGGCATTGATGGGCGGCTTCGCGGCATCGCGGATCCTGGAAGTTCACGGCGAGCGCATGACCAAGCGCACGTTCAACCCGGGCTTCCGGATCGAACTGCATCAGAAGGACCTGAATCTGGCATTGGAAAGCGCCAAGAAGCTTGGACTCGCGTTGCCGCATACGGCGAGCGCGCAGCAACTGTTCAGCGTCTGCGTGGCGAACGGCGGGCGCGAGTGGGATCACTCGGGCATGGTCCGGGCGCTGGAACTGATGTCGAATCATCAGGTTACCGAAGGAAACTGAATTGCTGAAAACCGGCTGATCTCCGGTGGGTTGCAAGAAGTGCAATAACGTTGGGTCCGTCTAGCGGCGCCCGGCGATGACGTGGAAGCCTTGGTCGGTCAGACGTCATTGCCGGGTGTCCGCCTGCCGGATCCTTTTTTGTTTTTGATTCAAGCTTTGCTTCAAGTTTTTGTTTCACTTCGTGCCCGTCCACACAGTATTACAACTCCTCCCGTGAACACCGCGAACTAAGCCCGATGCCGCGCGACTAAGAGGCTCGGCTTTATCCGGCCGTCTCATTGGCTTAATACAGGAGTTGCAACATGGGCATGTTCAGTTTCATCAAGGAAGCGGGCGAGAAGTTGTTCGGCGCCGTATCGACAACCGCATCGGCTGCGCCGGCAGCGCCGGATGTAGCGGCGTTGAACAAGACTGCGGGAGACGCGATCGCTGCGTACATCCGCAATCAGGGCCTCACGGCCGACAACCTGCAAGTCACGTTCGACGGCGCATCGCATACGGTCACAGTTAGCGGCCAGGCCGCCGATCAGGCGACCAAGGAGAAGATTCTCGTCGCGGCAGGCAACGTGCAGCATGTCGACAAGGTCGACGATCACATCACCGTTCTGAATCCCACGCCCGTTTCACAATTTCACACTGTGGCCGCGGGCGACAATCTCTGGAAGATCGCGACCAAGTACTACGGCAACGGCGCGAAGAACGACGTGATTTTCGAGGCCAACAAGCCGATGCTCAGCAGCCCGGACAAGATTTATCCGGGACAGGTCTTGCGGATTCCGCCGCTGGCTTGAGCAGGTTGAGTCGGTTGAAGAATTGAAGAACGCGAACCCTGGTTCGCGTTTTTTATTGCCTGAATCAACGCGGCAAGGCAGGATCGGCCTATCAATGACATCCTTTTTCCGGAGTGCGCATGAACGGTCCCGATCCGAAGAACAAACATCCCATGGAAGGCTTTCCGCAAGTCTGTTTTATCAAGAACACTGTCAAGAATCCGAATATCGTGGTCGGTGACTACACGTATTACGACGATCCCGAAGACGCCGAGCACTTCGAACGCAACGTGCTTTACCACTTTCCGTTTATTGGCGACAAGCTGATCATCGGGAAATTTTGTGCTATCGCCAAAGGCGCCCAGTTCATCATGAACGGCGCCAATCACAAACTCTCCGGTATCTCGACGTATCCGTTTCAGATCTTTGGCAATGGCTGGGAAAAGGTCATGCCATCGCTTTCCGACTTGCCATATAAGGGCGATACGGTAATAGGCAACGACGTCTGGATTGGCTACGACGCGCTGATCATGCCGGGCGTCAGGATCGGGGACGGCGCGATTGTGTCGTCGAGATCGGTGGTGACCGGCGATGTCGCGCCCTATACGATCGTAGGCGGCAATCCGGCGAAAACCATCAAGGCCCGCTTCGCGCCCGAAGCCGTTGCCCGGCTGCAGGCCATCGCCTGGTGGGACTGGCCTGTCGAAACCATCACCCGACATCTGGAACAGATCGTGTCGGGCGATATCGAGCGATTGAGCGAGTGTGCGAATCAGTAGGTATCGAAGACGTTTTGCAGGTCTCTCGATGCAACACCCGCGGCCAGCGCCAGCATCAACAGCACGCGAGCCTTGTACGGGTTCAGGCTTCCCGCCGTGATCGAACCGAGCGCGTCGTCCGGCGCCGCGCCGTTGCGCATCACGTGACCCGAACCGACACGCGATGACCGCACGACCACTACGCCCTGCTTCGTGGCATCGGCGACGGCTTGCTGCATGGTTGAGTGGATCGAGCCGTTTCCCGTACCGGCAATTACCAGCCCTTTCGCGCCGGCGGCGACCAAGGCGTCGATAGCCACTCGCGATGCCCCCGCATAGCTCGCCACGATCTCGACCGCCGGCAATTCAGCCGCGATCTCGAACGGCGTCTGCAGCGTGTGGGGTCTCACGACCGTGCGCTGATATTCGACCTGTCCGTCCTGAACCCAGCCGAGCGCGCCGCCCTCAGGCGATCGGAAGGCATCGACGGCGTAGGTGCTGGTCTTGGTGACATCGCGCCCGCTGTGGATCTGATTGTTGAACGCGACCAGCACGCCCTGCTTCCACGATGCCTTGCTCGCCGCCACAGTGACCGCGTTGAGCAAATTGAGCGGCCCATCGGCGGATAAGGCAGTCGATGGCCGCATGGCCGCCGTCAGCACAACCGGCTTGTCGCTCTTGACGGTGAGATGCAGCAGATACGCGGTTTCTTCGAGCGTATCCGTGCCATGAGTGATGACGACGCCATCGATGTCATCCTGCGCGAGCAAGACATTCACGCGTGCGCATAAATTGGCCCAGAGCGCCGGCGTCATGTCCTTGCTGTCGATACTCGCGACTTGCTCCGCGTGAATCCGCGCAACCTGCGACAAGGACGGCACGGCGTGAAGCAGTTTGTCGACGCCGACAACGCCGGCCTTGTAACCCGAGGTTTTCGCGACATCGCTCGCCTCGCCCGCGATGGTGCCACCGGTGGCGAGGACGGCAATCTGCGGCAATGAAGTGTGTAAGGAGTTCATGCCGCAATTGTAGCGGAGCGTGTCTGAAGCGAGTTTTACGCCGCCTCGCGCAACTGCGCCGCGATTTGCGCTTCATCCAGTTGCGGCGCGAACATCTCGATCAGCTTGTACGCGTAAGCGCGAAGGAAGGCGCCCTTGCGCAAGCCCACGCGCGTGGTGCTCGCCTCGAACAGATGTTGGGTATCGAGCGCGACGAGTTCGGTATCGCGCTTTTCATCGAAGGCCATTGCAGCCACAATGCCGATACCCATGCCCAGTTCCACATAGGTCTTGATCACGTCGGCATCGATGGCGGTCAGCACCACGTCCGGCATCGCGCCCACTTTCGCGAACGCCTGGTCGACGTGCGAACGGCCGGTGAAATCGTTGTCGTAGGTGACGATCGGGTATTCGGCGATTTCGTCGAGCGTGAGGTTCTCGCGTCCGACCAGCGGATGGCCCTTCGGCACGACTACCGTGTGATGCCACGAATAGCATGGGAAGGTAATGATGTCCGGATAGCGGTCGAGCGCTTCTGTCGAAATACCGATGTCCGCCTCGCCATTGATGATCATCTGCGCGATCTGCTGCGGGCTGCCCTGGCGCAGCGCGAGGTGGACTTTCGGGAACACCTCGGTGAACCGGCGAATGACTTTCGGCAATGCATAACGCGCCTGCGTGTGAGTCGTCGCGACCACCAGATGGCCGTTGTCCTGGTCGGCGAACTGGCGCGCAACGCGGCGCAGGTTTTCGGCATCGAGCAGCATGCGTTCGATCACCTGATGCACTTCCTTGCCCGGCTCCGTCAGGCCCGTCAGACGCTTGCCGCGACGAATGAAAATGTCGACGCCGAGTTCATCCTCGAGGTCCTTGATCTGCTTCGATACACCCGATTGCGACGTATAAAGCACGTTCGCGACCTCGGTCAGATTCATGTTCTGGCGCACGGCCTCGCGGACGAAACGCAGTTGCTGGAAGTTCATGTCAGCCTCTCTTCTTGGGTAGTCTCAATGTGCCGGGAACACGCGCAGCACGCGCGGGACGGCGGTCACGCCATCGCCTATGTTCAGGTTCAAAGCGCGCCACGTCTCGCGATCCAGTTCGGCTTCGAGCACGTTGCCTTCCGCGCCTTCCAGGTCCACGCGCACCGAACCGCCGAGCGTCACGACGCGGCGCACGTCGACCACGATCCCGTCGCGATGACCCGAAGCCGTCGGGAACAGCGTGAGAT